>JADLGB010000159.1 GCA_020849535.1 Candidatus Hydrogenedentota bacterium | reverse complement strand
CGCCCGGCGTGGAAGCCGGGCGCTACAGGGATTCCTGAAACGTTCTCAGCGGAGCCCGCTGGGTTCTGGACGCCCTGAAAACCGTGCGTGGGGTCGCAGTAACCAGAGGAAGTACTCGTCGGGCCAAATCGATGGCTCGTCTGGCATTTCTGCGTAGGGATCGACGTAGGTGCCGGCGATCTTCTGCTGGGATATGGCTATCAGGTCGTCCAACGCCTACTTGTAGTCGGGGTCCTGTTCGACAGCGGCGCTTGCCTGCAGAATGGAAAGGGCCTCCTGCGGTCGATACTCGACCAAGTACCACGAGATTATGTATCGGAGGCTATTGAGGATCGCGTTTTCCGTTTTCGAGAACCTCCCGATGACCTCTCCGGTGAGTTTCTGCGCACGAGCCTTGCAGAACTCGGCGCTCTCAAGTCTTGCCCAGTATGCGGTGTCGACAGGGCCGGGTGCGCGCAGCAGCGAGCCAATTGCCGACCTTATCGTCTCCCTGTAGCGCTGTGCGGGTGTGCAGGTGAGCGGCTCCAAATCCAGTATCCGGCGCGACAATCTCGGAGTACGCTCGTCGTCAGGGAGCACCCTCCAGAGGCTCCAGTGTGCGTAGCCAGCGCCCGCCCAGAATGCCGGGGATTGTTCCGCGTCCTCGCGCTCCAGGAAAGCGTACATCCATTCCATGACGGAGCGGTTGATGGGAATCTTCGTGTTTGGATAGGGATCCAGTACGCGCCGGGCCCATGACTCCTTCTCGAAAGAATCGAGTTCATGGTACACGCCCAGAATCCCCTTCACTCGTTTCAGTTTGTGAGCCGAAATCTCCGGCGGGGACGTGAGGGGGTCAAGGTCGAGGAGGCCGGTGCCGAAGTCGGTCGTCCCGGCGAGGCTCGCGGGCGCGGCGAGCAGAAGCAGTCCCGCGCACAGCATCGTGATGGAGATTTGGCTGAATCTCATGGACCTCTCCCCCGCTCGCGCGCTGGGCGGCGGCAATGGCGCGTATTCGCCCCTTTGCGAATAGTATTGTAACACAAGAGGCATGGTGGTGCGCGGGAGGCTCCCGTGCGCCGGTCTCAGCAGGCATCTTTGCCATTCAACTGCCGGATTCAGGATGAAGGCAATTCTGGAGGGCGGACATTCCTGTCCGCCACACCAACCGGCAGAATGGGCGACGCGAAGGCCATACCGTGGCGGGTTGGAATACCCGCCCTGCTTGTCTCATCCCCGGAGGGGTGCAGGGATATAGCCCCGGGTGGAGCCGAAGGCGGAACCCGGGGAGCGCTACCGCGCCAAGCGATTAAGCCCCAGCGCGGGCGCAGGAGGTCCAGCGAAACAGCAGTCACGACACCCCGTCGACGGCAGAAGCAATTGGGAAATCCTGCTTGCAGTGGACAACAGAACATCGCCAAAGACTCCTGCGCCCCTACCGGGGCTTTGATGAAAAAGGTCCATCTACCCAGGGTTTCGCTTCGCTTCACCCTGGGCTACATCCCCGTGCCCCTGCCGGGGCAAGGAATGGGAGAGCTGCCTTGAGGACGGGGTGAACCGTCTGGCCAGTCTCCTGAGCGGTGCGCTTGGCTGCCACGCTCAGCGAGCGAGGCAGTACTGAAGGGCGTTCCGCCTTCACAGAGAATTCTCCGCGCACCTCTGCGAACTTTGCGCCTCTGCGTTGGAGTGTTGTCGAATCACGGGCGAGACGCCCGTTCCCCCTTGTTGCCTTCCCCCTTTTGCTCTCTTTCCTGAATCGGTGAAATCGGTGGACGGACCCTCCCGTTCGGTTGCGGCTGCGCCGATTTGGGTGGGGAGAGTATCGCGCCGGGAATGGTCTGCGTGCGGGTCTTCGTTACATCGAGTAGGAATACGTTTCAAGTAGTTACTCCAAGTGGCCGTCTTGAATGGGGCAGCGGGGGTGGCCTACAATACACTGTTTTTAGCGTAAGTGCATTCTGCCGCAAGGTATGCCCGGTTATCCGGGCTCCAGGAATACTGTTCTCGGAACGCAACACCGGGACTTGACACCCAGTCACGAATGGCGACACGTGTGAAAAACCTGCCGCCGATTCACTCTGGGTGCAGGTGACTTCCCCGAAGAAGGTACATGGCAACGTGGAAAGTGATGTAAACACCTACGAATACGACCAGGATGAGATTATCGAGGCGGAAACGCGCGAATGGCTACAATCCCTGAACTACGTCATCGAGAACGAGGGGCCAGATCGCGTCATCCACATCCTGAGACAACTCCAGATCCGGGCGCAGGCGGAGGGCGTCCGTTTGCCCTTCACGGCCAACACCCCCTACGTCAACACCATCCGGCCGGATGATCAGCCGGCCTATCCCGGCAGCCGCGAGATTGAGCGGCGGATCAAGAGCATCATCCGTTGGAACGCCATGGCCATGGTCGTGCGCGCCAACCGCGAGGAAAGCGGGATCGGCGGCCACATCTCCACGTACGCCTCGGCGGCGACCCTCTATGAGGTGGGGTTCAACCATTTCTTCCGGGGCTCGGGCAAGGACCACACTGGCGACCAGATCTATTTTCAGGGTCACGCGGCACCCGGCATTTATGCGCGGGCCTTTATTGAGGGCCGGCTATCGAATGAGCAGCTCGAGAATTTCCGCGCGGAGTTGGCGCCGGGCGGCGGTCTGTCATCGTATCCGCACCCGTGGCTGATGCCGACGTTCTGGCAGTTCCCGACGGTGTCGATGGGCCTGGGGCCCATTCAGGCGATCTACCAGGCGCGGTTCAACCGCTATCTGGAAGACCGGGGCCTGAAGCCCGATCTCGGCAACAAGGTATGGGCGTTCCTGGGCGATGGCGAGTGTGATGAGCCCGAATCCCTGGGCGCCATCACGCTGGCCTCGCGCGAGAGGCTGGACAATCTCATCTTCGTCATCAACTGCAACCTGCAGCGCCTCGACGGACCTGTGCGCGGTAACGGCAAGATTATCCAGGAACTGGAAGCAATCTTCCGCGGCGCAGGATGGAACGTCATCAAGGTCATCTGGGGCAGTGAGTGGGATGCGCTGCTCGCAAAGGATACTCAGGGCGCGCTGGTCAAGCGCATGGGCGAAGTTGTCGACGGCGAGTACCAGAAGTACACGGTCGAGGACGGCAAGTACATCCGCGACCATTTCTTCAATGGAGACCCCAACCTGCTCAAACTCGCGCGCGGGCTCACCGACGAACAACTCCGCAAGATCAAACGTGGAGGCCACGACCCTGAAAAGGTGTTCGCCGCATTCCACGCCGCGGTCAATCACGTGGGCCAGCCCACGGTCATCCTCGCGAAGACTGTCAAGGGCTACGGGCTCGGTGAAAGCGGCGAAGGCAAGAACATCACGCATCAGCAGAAGAAGCTGAACGAGGATGAACTTCGCGAATTCCGGACGCGTTTCGGCATCCCCATTTCCGACGAGGCCGTCGCGCACGCGCCGTTCTACCGTCCGCCCGAGGACAGTCCGGAGATGATCTACCTGCGGGAGCGCCGCGAGGCATTGGGAGGATACGTTCCGGCGCGCGCGCCATCGTGCCAGGCGTTGAAGACGCCCGACGTGTCGGTGTTCAACGAGTTCAATGCAGGTTCGGAGGATCGCACATTCTCGACAACCTTCGCGTTTGTCCGCATCCTGGCGAAGCTGCTTCGCGACAAGGAAGTCGGCAAATACGTCGTGCCGATCGTGCCCGATGAAGCACGCACGTTTGGCATGGAGGCGCTGTTCCGCCAGGTCGGCATTTACTCGCACGTGGGACAACTCTACGAGCCCGTGGACAGCGACAGCTTGATTTACTACAAGGAGGCCGAAGACGGGCAGATCCTGGAAGAGGGCATCACCGAGGCCGGTTCGATGTCGTCGTTCATTGCCGCGGGCACGGCATACTCGACGCACGGCGTCCCCACGATTCCGTTCTTCATCTACTACTCGATGTTTGGGTTCCAGCGCATCGGCGACCTCATCTGGGCCGCGGGCGATCTGCGGTGCCGTGGTTTCCTGCTGGGCGCCACGGCGGGCCGTACCACGCTCGCGGGCGAGGGCTTGCAGCACCAGGACGGGCACAGCCACCTGCTGGCGAGCACGATCCCGAATCTGGTGACCTACGATCCCGCCTTCGCCTACGAGCTGGGTGTCATCCTGCGGGACGGCATCCGCCGCATGTACGAAGAGCAGGAAAGCGTTTTTTACTACATCACCGTGGGCAACGAGCCGTACGCCATGCCGCCCATGCCGAAGGATTGCGAGGCGGGAATCTTAAAGGGGATGTACAAGTTTCGCACGGCGCCCAACAAGAAGCACAAGCTGAAGGCGCAGTTGCTCGGCAGCGGCTCGATTATGAATGAGGCCCTGAAGGCGCAGCAGATCTTGTCCGATGAGTACGGCGTAGCGGCCGACGTGTGGAGCGTGACGAGCTACAAAGAGCTGCGGCGCGACGCCCTCGACGCGGAGCGCTGGAACATGCTGCATCCCGGCGCGAAGCCAAAGGTACCGTATGTAACCGAGTGCCTGGAAGGCGAGCCGGGGATCGTGGTGGCTGCGTCGGATTACATGAAGATTCTCCCCGACGGTCTTGGCAAGTGGATCCCGCAGCGGCTGGTGTCGCTGGGTACCGATGGATTTGGGCGCAGCGAATCGCGGCGCGCCCTGCGCGACTTCTTCGAGGTTGACGCGAAGTTCATCGTACTGGCCACACTGCACGGTCTCGAACAAGAGGGGAAAATAAAGCCCGACGCCGTCAAGAAGGCCATCAAGCAACTCGACATCAATCCGGACAAGCCAAATCCGTTGCGCGACTGAGCGTGCGGGTTTTCTGAGCAGCGCGGAGAGTAGTGCGTAGAGCGGTTCGCGCGCGGACGCTCACAGACCAAGCATAGGACAGAGACATGTCAAAAGAATTCAAACTGCCGGTACTCGCTGAAAACGTCGACAAGGTCACCGTGACCAAGCTATTCGTCGCGGTCGGCGACGAGGTCGCCATGGACCAGCCGGTCCTCGAAATCGAGACGGACAAGGCTGCCGCCGAAGTGCCTTCGACGGTGAGCGGTACGGTGACGGAGATTCGCGCGCGCGAAGGCGCTCCGCTTCGTGTGGGCGATGTCGTACTGGTGGTGAAGGACAACGGCGCGGCGGCCCCTGCCAAAGCACCTGCCAAGAAGGAAGAGCCGGCCAAGACGGCCAAGCCCGCGCCCGCTCCGGCGCGCACCGTGCCTCCCGTCGCAGCGGCAGCGCCCAAGGCCGTTGCGGCCCCAGCGCCAGCGTCCGCCCCGGTGGCAGCGGAACCGGAGACCGTGGAGACAGAATCGGTCGAAGAAACAGAGGCACCCGTCCGTCGCCCGGCGGGCAGTCCCGTTGCGGCATCTCCGAGCGTGCGCCGCTTGGCACGCGAGATTGGTGTGGACATCAGCGAAGTGCCTGGTTCCGGTCCGCAGGGCCGGATCTCGTTGGACGATGTGAAGGCGTATTCGCGTCGCGTCAATACAGACGTGCGCGGGGCTTCGGCGGGAATGGTGGCGGTTTCCGTGCCATTGCCTGACTTTGGGCGGTGGGGCGAAACCGAACGCATCGCCATGAACAGCGTGCGGCGGCGGACCGCGGAGAACATGTCTGGCTCGTGGACAACGGTCCCGCACGTGACGCAATTCGACAAGGTCGATATCACCGAACTCGAGCGTATGCGCAAGCAGTATGGCAAGCGCGTCGAGGCGGCGGGCGGCAAGCTCACGGCGACCGCGATCATCGTGAAGGTGCTGGCGGCGGCACTCAAGAAGTTCCCGCAGTTCAATGCCAGCATCGACATGGCCAACAACGAGATCATCTACAAGAGGTTCTACAACATCGGCGTCGCGGTGGATACGGATCGCGGCCTGCTGGTCCCGGTCATCCACAATGTAGACCAGAAGAACATCACCGAGATCGCCGTCGAGTTGAATGGTCTGGCTGAGCGCGCGCGCGAGCGCAAGAGCAAGCTCGAAGAGATGCAAGGCGGTACGTTTACCGTCAGCAATCTCGGAGGCATTGGCGGCACGGCGTTCACCCCGATCGTGAATCCGCCGGAGGTGGCCATTCTGGGAATTTCGCGGGCGAGCGTGGAACCCAAGTTCGTGGATGGGGCATTTGTGCCGCGTACGATGCTGCCGCTCGCCCTATCCTACGATCATCGTGTGATCGACGGCGCCGATGGGGCGCGTTTCCTGCGATGGGTCATCGAGATGCTGGAGCAGCCTTTCCTGCTCTTCCTGGAAGCGTGACGGCGGATTGGAAAACAACAAGCGGCGCGGTGTACACAGAATCCGCACCGCCCACTGAAATAGGTAGAAGATGAGCAATTCAAACGGACGCAAAGTGGTGGTGATTGGCGGCGGTCCCGGCGGGTACGCCGCCGCGTTCATGGCTGCCGATCTGGGTTTGGATACCACGATCGTGGATTTGGAGGCGAACCCCGGCGGTGTGTGCCTCTACCGCGGATGCATTCCTTCAAAGGCCCTGCTTCATGTGGCCAAGGTCTTGACCGATGCTGAGGAAGCGGAGCACTGGGGCATCAAGTTTCAGAAGCCGAAGATCGATCTGGACAAGATGCGCGCGAGCAAAGACGCGGTAGTGAGTAAGATGACCGGCGGTCTCGGCCAACTCTGCAAGGCCCGCAAGATAACCTTCATACAAGGGCGCGCCAGCTTCGAAGACTCGACCACGATCAAGGTGACGGACGAGCGGGGCAAAGAGCAGTTCCTCAAGACGGACTATACGATCCTGGCCGCGGGATCGCGCCCTGCCACGTTGCCGGACTTGCTTATTGAGTCCGATGCAGTGCTCAATTCCACGTCGGCCCTTCAAATTGAAGACATTCCGAAGACGATGCTGGTCATCGGCGGCGGATACATCGGACTCGAACTTGGATCCGTGTATGCGGCGCTCGGCACAAAAGTCACCGTCGTGGAGATGACTCCGACCCTCTTGCCGGGCGGAGACCCCGACCTGGTGGAGATTCTTGCGAAGCGCATGGCGACGGTGATGCATTCCATCCTCGTGAATACGAAGGTCGCCGGGGTGAAAGAGTCTGTGGGCGGTATTACGGTAACCTTTGAGACTGCGGACGGCAAGCAGCGTTCGGAGACGTTTGAGAAGGTACTGGTGAGCATCGGGCGTAAACCCAATTCGAGTGGTCTGGCACTCAACAACACGAAAGTGACTGTGAATTCGCGCGGTTTTGTCGAGGTGGATGTGCAGCGGCGCACGACCGATCCGCACATCTTCGCAATCGGGGATATCGCGGGCGATCCCATGCTCGCGCACAAGGCGTCTCACGAGGGGCGCGTCGCCGCGGAAGTGATTGCGGGGCACAATGTCGCATTTGAGCCTGCCGCGATTCCCGCGGTAGTCTTCACGGACCCGGAAGTCGCGTGGTGCGGCCTGACCGAAAGCCAAGCCAAACGCGAGAACCGGACAGTCCACGTCGCGCGATTCCCGTGGGGAGCTTCTGGCCGCGCTTCCACGCTCAATCGCACGGACGGCCTCACGAAGATCATTACAGACCCCGACACGCATCAAGTCATCGGCATGGGTATCGTGGGACAGGGCGCAGGCGAGCTGATTTCGCAGGGCGTGCTGGCGATCGAGATGGGCGCGACCGCGGAGGACATCGGCCTCTCCATTCACCCGCACCCCACGCTCAGCGAGACCATCATGGAGACGGCCGATCTGATCTTCGGCAGCGGAACGCACGTCTACCGGCCGCCAAAGAAGGACTAGCCGTCTCAGGGACGGTCCCATACCCCGGGGGGAAGACGTTTTCGCGAGCCGCAGCGGCGGTTTTCTGTGGAGCGGTGGATGTTTCACGGTAAGAAGATCGTTGTCGTCATGCCGGCCTACAACGCGGCGGCGACCTTGAAAAAGACTCATGAAGAGGTCTTGGCGCAAGGCATCGTGGACCACGTGATCGTGGTGGACGATGCCAGCGCCGACGAAACGCTTGCCATCGCGGAATGCCTCCCCCAAACCACCGTTCATCGCCATGCTCAGAACACGGGATATGGCGGCAATCAGAAGACCTGCTACCGGCTCGCGCTCGACGCGGGCGCGGACATTGTCATCATGGTCCACCCGGACTACCAATACACGCCACTGCTCATTCCCGCTATGGCGTCGATCATCCACAGCGGGCTGTATGATTGCGTGCTGGGTTCCCGCATTCTCGGTGGGGGCGCGCTTCGCGGTGGCATGCCGTTATGGCGCTATGTGAGCAACCGATTCCTGACGCTGCTCGAGAATATCCTGATGGGGTCCAAGCTCTCCGAATTCCACACCGGATACCGGGCGTTTTCGCGACGGCTGCTGGAGAAGCTACCCCTGCATGTGAATTCCGATGATTTCGTCTTCGACAATCAGATGCTGGCGCAAATCCTCTGGTGCGGCTACGGGATCGCCGAGGTGACCTGTCCCACGAAGTACTCGCCGGAGGCCTCGTCGATCAATTTCGCGCGTAGCGTGAAGTACGGCTTCGGTTGCCTGGCCACCGCGGCTGCCTATCGCCTGGCACGCATGGGACTATGCCGCTTCGCGATGTTTCCGTGAACGCTTCAGAGGGGCAAGCAAACGTGGACCAGAGCCAATCCGTCTCGCTTCGGGCAAAGGCACTGGTGCTTGCCGTACTCCTGGCCGTGACGCTGGCCTCCTACTGGCCCGTCTTTGAGAACGACTTCACCAACTTCGATGATCCTGCATACGTAACCCGGAACCCTCACGTCCTTGCGGGCATTACGTGGGACGGCGTGGTGTGGGCGTTCTCCTCCGCGACCACGGGGAATTGGCACCCGCTTACCTGGCTTTCTCATATGCTCGACGTGCAGACTTTCGGTCTAAGGCCCGCTCCGCACCACGCGAGCAGCCTGCTGCTGCATTTGCTGAACACCACGCCCCTGTATGCCTTCCTGGGAATGACCACGAAGTCGTGGGGACGCAGCGCCGCGGCGGCGGCTGTGTTCGCCTTGCACCCCTTGCACGTGGAGTCGGTGGCATGGATCTCCGAGCGCAAAGACGTGCTCAGCACGTTTTTCTTCCTCGCCGCACTGATCGCATATGCACGGTATGCCGCTGAGAAGCGCGCGGCCTTCTACTGGGCGACCTTCACGGCGTTTGTGCTGGGCATCCTGTCCAAACCCATGCTCGTCACGTTTCCGTTCGTGCTGCTGCTGCTCGACGTATGGCCGCTCGCACGAGTGGAGATGAGCGTCTGGAGCGTGCGCTCTGCGCGCCGCGCGATGCTGTCGCTGCTGTTCGAGAAGATCCCCTTCTTCGCGGTGAGTCTGGCGTTCTGCGTGCTGACCTTTTTCGTGCAAGCGAACGCGGAAAGCGTGCGCAGCCTTGGCAAAGTGGGCATGGGACTTCGGATCGCCAACGCCGTCATCGCATACGTCGCCTATTTGGGAAAGACGGTCCTTCCCACCCAACTTGCCGCATATTATCCGTATCCACAGGACGGCTATCCCGCGTGGGAAGTCGTGATGGCGGCGCTTGTGCTTGCGCTTTTCAGCGCCGGTGCGCTGCTTGCGGGACGGCGCAGGCCCTGCGTGCCCGTTGGGTGGTTCTGGTATCTGGGTACGCTGGTGCCGGTTATAGGCATTGTGCAGGTAGGAAGCCAGTCGATGGCGGACCGCTACCTGTACATCCCCATGATTGGGCTGCTAATGGCCGTGCTATGGGCCATGCCGGCTCGCGTATTCGGCGGACGTTCGCGCAGTACCGTATCCGTGGCCGTGGGTGTGGTCTTGTGCGGAGTGCTTTCAGTTCTCACCGCGTGCCAAGTGTCGGTGTGGCGGAATACGTTCACATTGTTCGAGCATGCCCTTGCGGTCACGGCGGATAATACGACAGCCCATGTCAATTTGGGTAGCGCATACCTGGAAGCGGGGGACCTCGCAAAAGCCCGCGAGCACTCCGAGGCGGCCTTACGTCTGGATTCCAGCCATACCATCGCATACAACAATCTCGGTGTCATCTATCTCCGCGAGGGCCAGCCAGCGAAGGCGGTCGAAGCGCTTTCGGCGGCGGTGAGCACCAATCCAAACAACCCGGCCACCCAATACAACCTGGGTCTCGCCTTGAAGGCCATACCGCAACCGGACGCGGCTGTGACGCATTTCGCGGCATGCGTTCAGTTGGATCCCGATCATGCGGACGCGCGAAACGAACTGGCGAGTCTGCTGTTGTTGCTGGGGCGAGCTTCGGAAGCGGAAGTGCATTACCGTGCGCTTGTGGCGTTGCAGCCCGGGCGGGCCGCGGCCCACATCAATCTGGGCGTCGCGTGTGCGAACCAGGGCAGGTTTCAGGATGCGGCCGCGCATTTGGAGGAGGGGCTGCGCCTGAATCCCGAGCAGGCACAAGGCCGGTTCTATCTCGCGGGGTGTTACGCGGAACTGGGCAGGCACGAGCAGGCGATTCGGGAGCTGGAGCGCGTGCTTGCGTCTTCGCCTGACTTCGCCCCGGCCCGGTCCCTGCTTGACCAACTCACTGCGGGGACGTCCGCTCCGAAATGAGCCTCGCTGCGGCAAATACGGTATAATGTTTGGGCCGCAGGACGGGCCGAATCGGGGAGAGATTGTCTTCCCGCGGCCTCGGCGGTCCGTCCCGGCGGTACCCGGTTGGAACATCATTAAGTAGGATTCATCAAATGAAGGTATTCCGTTTGTTTTCATTGCCGTATATCCGCTTCACGCTGCTGTTTGCAGGTCTATGGGTCTGCTTTGGGCCGGGTAGCACGGCCCTTGCCCAGGACCCCAATCCGCCCTCGATCCGCTCGAACCAGGGCGCTTGGCCTATCCGCCGGCAATGGAACACGGCGGAGACCAAGCATTACGCGCAGTGGGTAGAGAACATCTACAAGATGAAGACCAAGGGCAATGTGGAGCAGCGCACCGCAAAGTTGGAGCGCATCCTCACGGACCCGGAGATGAATCTGCTGCTGGACCCTGCGTTCGCGGGTGAGGGTTCCAATCCGCAGTTGCCCAAGGGAACCATTCGCTTCCTGCACAGTGTGGTGGATTGCGCCAAGCTCACCGCGACGTTCCCCGCCTACTATGCCTACCGGCGCGCGCTACCGTGGATGAGCACGTATGTAAGCCCGGTGAAAGGTGACTCGCGCATTTCGCCGAACAATATCCCGGTGGGATTTGAGAGCAGCTTCACGAGTCCATCGGTGGATGCGTTTTTCAAGGCGGCTATCACCGGGTTTGGCTCAGGGAACTATCGGGTCGAACCGAACAACAAGAACTCGCAGTGGTCCGACTCCGTGCCAGTCGCAATCAACCGGGACTTTCTCATGCCCGGCTGCATGAACTACACGGACGGCCACTGCCTCATCCTCGCCGAAGTGGACAAGTACGGCGAGCTGAAATTCCTGAACGCCAGCACGACGGTCACGAAAGATATCTTCACCTACAACGGCATGAACACGGTTGTGGGCATTAACCCCATGGACCCCAGCAACGCGGTAAATCCGCTGACGGGATGCTTCCAGGGGTTGCGTGTGATGCGCTACCCCATCGCGGAGACGGATAAGTCCGGGCGCGTGATCAAGGTGCGCCGCCGCACGGATGAGGAGATGCAAGAGTTTGGCATGTCGATCGAGCAGTATGCTCGCATCACGGACATGACCAAGCAGCACCAGATCGAAGAAAGCGGAATTAAGTTGCAGAGTTTCCACGAGTTCATTCGCTACCGGATGAAGACAGTCGATCAGATTACGCCAAAGCAGTTCATGGAGGAGTACATCCAGGAAATGCTCGACATGTGGAAGGCGCGCGAGGTGTTTGTTCAGGAAGCGTGGGCGGACGTCCAGAAGAACGGCCACATCGTCTACCCGGAAGAGCGTCGTGATGAGAACATCTTCCAGGCGCTCGGGCGTTGGGAGACGTGGAGTTCACCTTCTTCGGACGTGGACCGCAGAACCAAGTACTTCTATCTCGCCGACTGGATGGACAACGCCATCCGCTGGTACGAATCCCAACCGCAGCTCGTGGACCTCACCGGATTCGAGCAATACGAGATCAAGTCATCCGCCGACCTCGCCAAGGCCATCGTCGCGGAGAAGAACCGCCTGTTCCAAGAGAAGTCCATGACCTACACCAACTCGGCAGGACAACCGGTCACGCTGACCTTGGCCGACATCGAGCAGCGGCTCTACGACCTCTCCTTTGACCCGAATCACCCGCCCGAGTTGCGTTGGGGCGCGCCCACGGGAAGTCCCGAACGGGCAACGGCCAAGGAGACCTACACGCCGGTGCCCGACGGCTCGCGCGTTCCCATGGAGGAGGCCTATTACCTCCAGACTTACTACCGCAGCCTGGGCCAGCGCGAGACCGAGATCAGCTGTCTGCGCGGGATGTTCACGGTTGGATTCCCGATCCGGGACAAGTTCGATCAGCAACTGGCAAAGTGGGTTCCGGGCGGCCTCGCGACGGAGAAGTTGGCGGCGAAGTAGCACTGCTTAAAGGGGGAATGCCCCCGTGTATGTCCATATCTTGTGGTGAAAGGGGACAATTCTCTTGTCTTCCTGCCAGTTTTCGACTAGACTTTTCGTAGCGGTTAGCTTTGCATAACCACCAGTTCGGGGATTCCCTATATGTCCTTTGACGGTATTTGGCGCGGCTGCGTGGCAGTGCTTGCGCTCAGCACTCTGGCAGTCAATGCGTGGGGCGCCGACCCCAATCCGCCGAGCATCCACAGCGACCGGGGGGCGTGGCCGATCTGCCGGCAGTGGACTGTCGCCGAGACCCACCACTACGGTGAGTGGATTCGCCATATTTGGATGAAGAAGGCGGAAGGAACGCCCGAGCAGCGCCGGGCAAAACTCGAGCGGGTGCTGACCGACCCAGACATGAACCTGCTGCTGGACCCTGATTTCGCCGGGGAACAGTCCAACCCGCAGCTATCGACGGATGTCATTCGGTCCATGCATTCGATTCTGGACTGCGGCAAGCTGACCATCGCCTTGTCCGGCTACTACGCGTATCGCCGCGGCCTGCCCTGGATGATTACGTCCATTCGGTCCGGTGGAGGAGACGTGCGCACGTCGGCCCACAATATCCCCGTTGGCATCTACAGCAGTTTTGACTGCGAATCTCCCGAGGAGTTCTTTGTCAATGCCGTGACCGGGTTCTGCACAGGGAACCTGCGCATCGAGCCGTTCAATACCAATTCCGAGCTATCGGACACGGTTCCTGTGGCAATCGATCCGCAATTCCTGATTCCCGGGGCGATGCATTACCTGGACGGCCACGTGCTCATCCTGGCGGATGTGGACAAACATGGGGAACTGCGCTTCCTCGATGCCACGACCGCCGCCTCGCGGGACATCTACACATTCAACGGGCTGAACGCCGTGGTTGGCATTCCGGCCAAGAACTCGCGCCGCGCGGGGAGCGAATATGCGGGGTGCTTCCAGGGTCTGCGCATATTTCGATATCCGATCGCCGATACGGACGACACTGGCAAGGTGGTGCGTGTGCGGCGCAGAACAGACGCGGAGATGAAGGAATTCGGCTTCTCGACTGAACAGTACGACCATATTGAGACGATCAAGACGAAGCAGGCGATGATTGAGAACGGCATCCCGATTACGAGCTTTCACGAATTGATTCAATCGCGGATGCGCACCGCGAGCACCGTGTCGCCGGTCGAGTTTATCGCGTCGTTCGCGGATGAGCTGGTTAATCTCTTTGAGACGCGCGAAGCCTTCGTGCAGGAAGGCTGGAAAGAGGTGCAGGCCAATGGGCCCATCGCCTTCCCTGAGAACAGCCGCAGCGACAACGTGTTTGTGGCCGGGGGCCGTTGGGGCGCGTGGTCTTCCGCCGCATCCGATATCGACCTGCGCACGCGCTACTACTACCTCGCCGATTGGATGGACAACGTCATTCGCTGGTACGAGCGCAAACCGGATTTCGTGGACTTGACTGGGCTCGACCGCTATTACCTTGTCGATCAGGGCAATCTCGCATACGCGCTCATGGCGGAGAAGACGCGCGTGTTCAAGGAGCGGACATTCCAATACACCAACTCCGCCGGAGCGCCCGTGACGCTGACGCTGTACGAACTGGAGAAGCGGCTTTACGATCTTTCCTTCGATCCCAATCACCCTCCCGAGCTGCGCTGGGGCGCGCGCGTGGGGACAGAGGAATATGCCACCGCGCCCGACTCCCCCACTCCGCTTCCGGACGGGACCTTGGTCGCCATGGCCGACGCCTACCGGCGCGAAGGGTATTACCGGTCCCTCGGGCAGCGAGAGACCACGGAAAGCTACCTGCAAAACATGGTCACCTCCGGCTATCCAATCCGCGAGAAGTTTGACGGGCAATTGGCCAAGTGGACGTATGCCGCCGACCCCGTGCCGCCGCTGATCCCTTCGGGCGTGCAGATCGCCTCGCTACGGAAGGGCTGGGAACGCGAGCAAGGCACTCGCGTGCGCGCGGCGTGGCGTATGGTGGAGCGTTCCACGGACAGCGTTCGCGGCATGCATTGACGTCTTTCGATGCGCGTCGCGGACTGACTGTTGAGGGCCAGCGCCGCATCCGGGCATTTCGCATACCGCTTTACATCTCTGTGCATACCTTCTGAATAGGCGCAACCGGACAGGCAAGACTGTCCCGGTACCAGCAACCTATTTCGCTTTTCATGATTCTCTGATAGTATATGTCGCGGGGCAGAATTCGGTTTCTCGCTGTGCAATTCCGGCAGCGGCGGGGGGAATCGTGACAAGCAGTTTTCCATCCGTCTCCAACGGGGCGCCACGCCCTGCTCTCATCGGTGTAATCCATTTCGAATCGTCGTTGCTCCATCTTCCAACGTACATTGTCTTCATGCTGTAACTGCGACCTGTCTCGCCAGAGTGGAAGGCCCAAGAGGAGACTCTCATGCACTTAACCTGTAGTAAGGTTGCGGCACTTATGCTTGCCCTGTCGGTGGCGGTGCCCGCAATCGATGCGATCGGAGATGAACCCGTGTGGAGTGCGACTGCGGCGCTCAACACGAATGCCGGAACGGATACAGGAGAAGACTATTGGCCGCACGTGGCCACGGATGGCATGGGCACATGGGTGGCCGTCTGGTTCTCATTGGATTCGCTGGGGAACACCATCGGCACGGATGCGGACATTCTGTTCTCACGGTCGACAGACGATGGAGCGACGTGGACCGCACCGGCAGCCCTCAACACGAATGCCAGTTCGGATACTGGAGAGGACAGCTCAGTGCGCGTGTCCGCAGACGGCCAAGGCACTTGGGTTGCCGTGTGGGAATCGTCTGATTACTTGGGCAATACCATCGGCTGGGACTACGACATTCTGGTATCGCGTTCGACGGACGGGGGCCTGTCGTGGAGCGCGCCCGCCGCCCTGAATACGAATGCCGGCACCGATGCTGGAAGCGACCTGACGCCGCAAGTGTGCACAGATAGCGAGGGCACTTGGGTCACCGTGTGGGCATCATATGATTCTCTAGGCGGAACCGTCGGCGAAGATCAAGACATTCTGGTATCGCGTTCGACGGACGGGGGCCTGTTGTGGAGCGCGCCCGCCGCCCTGAATATGAATGCCGGCACCGATACCGGGAACGACCAAGCGCCGCAAGTGCGCACGGACAGTGAGGGCACTTGGGTAACTGTGTGGTATTCGGACGATTCGCTTGGCGAAGCCATCGGCGAGGATCTTGATATTCTGGCGTCGCACTCGACGGACGGGGGCCTGTCGTGGAGCACGCCCGCCCCCCTGAACTCCAATGCGGCCGCGGATACGGGAGCAGATCTTCACCCCGTCATATCGACAGACCGTGATGGAACCTGGGTGGCCGTTTGGCAGTCTACCGATGCACTCGGTGGTATCGTTGGCACGGACGCGGACATTCTGGTGTCGCGTTCGACAGATGGGGGAACGACCTGGACCGCATCGGCAGCGTTGAATTCAAACGCAAGTACGGATAGCGCTATCGACCGGTATCCCAGTGTGACTACGGACGGCTTGGGCAATTGGATAGCGGTGTGGGAATCGTGGGATTCCCTGGGCGGAACCATCGGCGGGGACGCGGACATTCTGGTGTCGCGCTCGACGGATGGGGGATCGACGTGGACCCCAGCCTCCGCCCTGAACGCCTACGCAGCGACGGATGCCGGGCATGACTACGATCCCGAGATCGCCGCAGACGGCCAGGGGAATTGGGCGGTCGTATGGTTCTCCAGCGACTCGCTGGGCGCCAGTATCGGTCCCGACCTGGACATCCTATTCAGCACGACGTTCATCGAGTTGCCGGGGTCGCTGCGGGTCAAGATTGCCCCGGCGCCGGCGCGTAGCGCGGGGGCACAGTGGCGGGTGGAACTGGAGCCCGGCGTGTGGTCGGATTGGAAGAACCACGGGGAGACGGTGACGGGGCTGGAAGCCGGCCAACACACTGTGGAGTTCAAGGGCCTGACTGGATGGGACGGACCAGCAGCCACGACAGTCTCCATCGTAGCGGGCGCGCTGCGGAAGAGGACAGACACCTACTGCCAGCACGGGGCGCTCGTGGTCACACTCAAGCCGAAAGGGGCCCGTGATGCCGGGGCCCGCTGGCGGGTGAGCACGGGCCCGTCCACGTGGACAAAGTGGAAAAAGAGCGCAACGATGGTCAGTGGGCTTTCATCTGGGGTGCACATCGTCCAGTGCAGCAGCGTGCCGGGCTTCACAACGCCCGGAAACCGGAAGCTGACAGTGAGTCCCACATCGGGCAGCACGGTGAACCGCAAATACAAATAGTGTGACGGGAAGTCCTCGCCAGTTCGTATACCTTTACGACTTGTGCTAACATACCATCGGGTGGCATGTACTCGTTCCGCACACAACGGCATCTTGCGTTGGCGGTGGAGTCGGGGTATGAGCGAATTCAGCCACATTCTCGCCCAGATCGAACGGGACAATCCCCCAATCTCCGAACAATTTCGTCCTTTGGTCCGCACCCAATCTTCACCGTCCTCTCAGACGGGAAGCGCGCGACGCCGAATCCACGAAATGACAATGAATGGCCAGTACGCTTCTTGCCCTCAGAGCGTGTTTCAAAAGGAAGTGCCTGCACGCATTGCCGGAGACTGGATATGATCCAAGTGACCGGGGTCCGGCCATGCACGCTGAAGGCGTGCCGCATTTCTAGCCAGGGGTGGAGCGAAGCGGAACCCCTGGTTCGCGTGCCACCCAAAACTGCACCCTGTAGGGGTGCCGCAATTGTCAGGTGGGGTGCTGCGTGAAGACCATGGATTGCGTCGCCCTTCAGGGCTCATGGAAGGGGTGGGTGGCTCGTACCAGGGGCGTCACTTCGTTCTGCCCCTTACTAGAGTTGCGTGGCGCTTTCAGCGCTCAAAGCGGTTTCAGCGGAAGGTGATCGCATGGAACAACGGAATCGGGATGCCCTTTGGCGCAGGCTCCATGGGCCTTTGCGATCACGTCCTTCTGAAACACGCTCTCAGGCGCATGAACTTCGTTACCTTGGGGAACCGTGGAGCGCAAGGCCGAGTCCGTCGCTCATGGGATGGGTGACGGGCGCCAGCCTCAAGCGCCGCGGCGAAAGGAGTATGAATCATGAGGTTCAAGTCCTATGCAGTTACCGTGCTGGTAGCTGCAACATTTCTGCTGGCATCCACCGGTTGTCCCAAACCCAAAGACGATCCTGTCCCGGGCGAAACCCGGACCTTTGACGGGATCGAGTTTCAGTGGTGTCCGGCGGGCACCTTCACCATGGGCTGCCCGGTGGATGACGAATGGTACTACCCCCATCTTGCACAACACGAAGTTACGATTAGCCAGGGATTCTGGCTGGGCAAATACGAGGTGACGCAGGCCCAATGGAGTGCCCTGATGCCGAGGGTGCCATCGGAATTCAAGGGTGACGACCGGCCCGTGGAATCCGTGACTTGGGAACAAGCCCAGCAATTCGCAGATTCACTGAATGCGACAACCACGAGCGGGGGAACGTACCGCTTGCCGACGGAGTCGGAGTGGGAATACGCATACCGCGCAGGCACGAAATCACGGTATTACTGGGGCTCCGATCCACGCGGGACGAAGATCGGCGCCTATGCCTGGTATTCCGGCAATAGCAATTCGGAAACCCATCCCGTGGGTGAGAAACAGCCGAACGCTTGGGGTCTCTGCGATATGGGCGGGAACGTCTGGGAGTGGTGTCAGGACCTGCTCGTGTACCCGAAAGGTGTGGAAACGAATCGCGAGGAACCCGTCTACCCGTATCGTATGTACCGCGGGGGGTCGTGGGAAGAAGTTGCGGTGTACTGCTGCGCGTACGCGTGCGGCGCCGACGAGCAGACCGACGAATGGAACAACGTTGGGTTTCGTTTGCTGCGGACCGCGGACTGAGGAATGCGTTCGGAAAAACCCATGCAGCACTCACTGCGAGCTTCGTGCATTCCAGAGTACTGCACGCGCGAGAGACAAATTGGCGGCATGCTTCACCTTGCGCCGCGCCCAGTCCCTGTGGGATAAATAATACCAGTCCTGCAAATGGGAAGGAGGAGCCATGCGGATACCAGTGTTCACAATGCTATTGATCGGAATTCTGCTGACGGCGGGGTTGTCGATACCGGCGCAAGCCGAGGAACCGGCCCCGGTCAAGTGTCTCATGATGGGCATGGGGCCGCATGGCGACGTGGTGTTGACCGACACGCTTGAGGACATCAAGGCAAACTATCCCAGCGTGCAGATCACGGCCACGGAAAACGTCGAAGATCTGCGCATCGAGAATCTGAAGAACTACGATGTGCTTCTCATGGTGCAGATGAAGGTCGAGGGCGGCAATCCGCCGGATTTCGTGAAGGAGAGCATCCTCCAGTTCCTGAAGGACGGGGGTGGCCTCGTGGTGACGCACTTCGCCGTGGCCAACGTGCAGGAGTGGCGCGACTCGATCGATATCTACGGGGCCATGTGGGTGAGCGGCAAATCCACGCACGGCCCGTACCATGAGTTTCGCGTGGACATCAAGGATGAGTCGCATCCAATCCTCGAAGGGGTCAAGCCGTTCATCACTAACGACGAACTGTACTTCAACCTGCTCACGCGGCCGGATTGGAACGTCATCATGACCGCCAACGAAGAGCGTTTCGGTCACACCGTGGCCGAGCCCATGCTCGCGACGCATTACGTGCACAATGCGCGCTGTGTCTACTTCGCACTGGGGCATGACGTGAAGTCCTGCGAACCGCCCATGTTCCGGAAAATCCTCGTGCAGTCCATCGAGTGGGCGGACTGCCGGCGGTGATAGTCCGGCTTGGCCAGAAAGAGTGTGCACCGCGCGCCCGGTCCACCTGGACCGGGCGCTAAGCTTGATCGCTGGTCCCATGGATTGCCATGATTGCAGTACTGTCAGGAGCGGCGGCCAGCGTACACTTGGGGGCGAAGCGGCGGCAATCGCGATATCGCTGCATACCCAGAGAGGACGGCACAATGAACGCAGGTCAACTAAAATGGCGGGCTATTCTTGCGGATTTTGTGGTGATCTTTTGCCTTGTTGGCTCGTCAATCGCGGGTTCGCAGGAGATATCGAACAAGCACCTGAGCGTCGGCGATATCGAAGGCACGTGGTATGGCTGGTTCCGGGGGAATGGTCTGGAAGTGAAGTTGAGCCAATACCCGAACCACGTGGATGGGGTCATGCGCCTGGCAGACCAGTCCGGAAAGATTTCAACTGCGATGGAACTAGCGTTCGCGCTGTCTGGCGATACCGTGCAGCTTCATGGCCCCGCAATGACAGGGACCCTCCATCTGGAAGGACGCCTGCTCCATGGTACTCTTTCGAGTGACAAGCAGTTCACGACCGTCACCTTCGCGCGCAGCATGCCGGACGTGGAGAGCTTGTTTCAGGGACAGCATGCGGAACAGGAGCCGCAGTTCCAATCTCCGAATACGGCGCGGGGAGTTAGCGCGAACAACTTGAAGCAGTTGGGCATTATCATGAAGATGTTTGCCAACGAAAACAAAGACAGCGTCTTTCCGCGTTTGGACCCCCGGCCGGGGCATTTGATGATGTCGGGCCCTGACGTGTTCCCCGAATATGTGACTGACGTGAGGGTATTTGTCTCACCGGCCCACCCTGGAGTTCAGAGACTCACGGAACAGTCGGGCCAAAATCCTCTATCGATCATCGATGACCACAGTTATTGGTACCTGGGCTATGCGGTCACCACCGAGGAGGCCGGACTCGCGTTCGTGGAGGCATACAGGTCCGCCATCGCGAGAGGTGAAGCGCCCAACGGGGATCTCGAGGATGCGGTCACGGGCATGATCCCGCGTTTACGCGAAGGTGTCGAGCGGTTCTTCATCGCGGACATCAACAACCCCGCGGCAAGCGCACAAGCGCAAGCGCAAATCCCCGTCATAATCGAGCGGCCCGGCCTGCAGAAGGGTGGTTCCTGCGTGCTATTCATGGATGGGCATACGGAGTTCATCGAATATCCTGGCCGGTTCCCCATGACCGACAGATTCATCCGGGCGCTGCAGTCGTTGGATGAGTTGAAGAGACCAGAGTCGAACGCGGCAGGCTAGAAGCTCTAACATGAAACAAGTGAGACTGCGTAGCGCAGGCGTCCTCGCCTGCATCCTCAAAAGCAGGCGGGACGCCTGCGCTACAAGCCGATCGTTCTCGGCCTCGTGCAGATGAGGGATAGCAAGGAAACGCTATCATGTTGAGTGCATTCATCTTTGCCTTGTTGACCATACCGACCGCTGCGGAGGAAAAGGCGCCTGTGCAGCCGGTGCGTCTTGCGCTCATGCATGGTGTGCCGGTGAAATGGGATGTCGAGGCAAACTTCAAGGTCTTCCTCACCTGCCTGGGGCAGGCGTCCGCGGAGAAAGCCGACATCTTCATCACCCCGGAATGCTGGCTGGATGGGTACGCGGCGCCCGACAAGGAATCGACGCCTGAACGTTTGCGCACGATCGCGCAGGACTTGGAATCGAGCGAGTATCTGAAGCAGGTCGCGAAGGAAGCGCGCGAACGCTCGATGATGATCTGCTTCGGGTTCTCCTCGATCGAGGACGGAAAACTCTTCAACGCTGCCGGACTATGGGACAAGGAAGGCAAGCTGCTCGGCGTGTATCACAAGACGCACCTGCAGAGGCACGATCTGCAATACAGCTTTGGCGAAGGCATTCCCGTGTGGTCCTCGCAGTTTGGCACTTTGGGAATGATGATCTGCGCGGACCGGCGCTGGCCGGAGACAGTCCGCACGCTGCGCCTTGAAGGAGCAAAACTCATTCTCAATCCCACGTACGGATTTCACGGGGACATGAACACGGCCATCATGCGGACCCGATCCTTCGAGAACCAGTGCTTCATCGCCTTCACGCACCCGGAGGAGAGTCTCGTGACAGGACCCAAAGGACAGGTACTCGCACAATGGACAGGCGACACGCCGGGCATCCAGATCTGCGATATTGACCTCGCCGCGGCGAAAGACGATAACCACCTGCGCGATCGCCGGCCAGAATTGTATGGGGTCATCAGCGCGACGAAAGCGAGGGAGTGAAACCCGGGGCGGCCGCACGTGCCGTGCGGAAGAAAAGAGAAGAGGAGAGAAGAAAAGAAAAGAGAAGAACATCCCCCTGCACCCCCTTCAAAGGGGGACCTGCGCAACACTATGTCTATAGATTCTTAGAACACTTGAGGGTAACACCCGGGCTCTTGGCGTGAAAGGCGCGCGGCCCGAAGGGCACGCGCTCCGCGGTCCCCCTTTGAAGGGGGCCGGCCCGAAGGGCCGAGGGGGATGTGAGGCCCCACGCGCGCCCCTCTGGCCATCACCCCGTCACAGCTCTATCCTGGGCCGCGGACCGCGCGAACGCGGCGGACGCTCAGTGCCAGTAGTCGCTATTCAGGGTGACGGACTTCACGGTGACCGTGGCGCCGGTGCGAATGACGAACTCGCTCAAGCCCACTTCAGAGAGAGGATTGCCCCAGTCGTAGGTGTAGCCGAGGCGCGTCCAGGGGTAGCCGCCCGTACCGTAAGAAGTGGCGAGCATGTTTTCGTACCACGTCACGTGATCCGGCGACACGGACACGAAGAGGTTCGATTGAGGGAAGTCCAGCTCGGCCTCGTGATCGGTGATGGCGGGGTCGGGACTGGGCCGGAACAGGTCCTCCAGATCGACCCAAAACTCCACGAAACGCGTCTTGCCGTTGTGCGGCGGAAGGCCCAGCAACTGTTCGACGCGCAGCGTCATGCGTTCGTCGTTGAGCAACCGCTTACTGCAGAAGTCCTGCACCTGCGGGGCGACGGTGACCCACGTATCGCGCGTGGTTTCCACGGACTTGAGCAGATCGGCCACTGCGATGGACTTGCCGACCTGCTCATCGTAGCCCGTGTACGAGGTCCACGTGACCACAAGCACGCGCGATTCCCCGGGGGTAGCTTCCCAGATTAGTGACTCCTCGCTGGGAACAATCGCCGTGAGATTCCGGCATATCTCGCTCGCTTCGGCCACCTCCGCATCGTCGACGGCAGCCTGAAATGCGGCCTGCAATTCCGCATCAGAGATGGGCGGCGTCAAAGGGCAGCTTGTCAGGAAGGTCAGGCAGACGATTACACCGATCGGGACTATTCGCGAAGACACACCTTTGATCATGTACCCACCTCGTATCGTTGTTTACGGTCCGCTCATCCTCTCACTCCGGGTGGAGATTGCATTGTAGCAAAGCACTGCCGGGCCGCAAGCGGACGAAGAGGTATATCCAACGATTGCACCGATGACACCGATTAAAGACACGCGAGAGACGCAAGAAGGGAGCGATAGAGGGGCGTGGGCGTCTCGCCCGTGATATGGCCACACGTCAACGCAGCGGTGCGGAGAGCACAGACAATGAGAATGAGAGGGCCGGGCTTCGCGAAGTCACTCCTGACGGAGGCTTCAAGTAGTTGCTCGAGGCAAAAGTGAAGTAACCGGTCCTCTCAAAACCATTATACACCCGCATGACCATTTTGGATATCCCCTTTTTTGCCGCGGGACAATCTCCTGCCGCATCGATTGTGGCGCGCGCCGGACTCGGCGTAGAGTGGCATGCACAAAAACGTTCATCCCGAACGTGGATGGGTGCAGGAAGCGAGGAACCGGGGAGGCAGTGGCGGTCGGACATGGGCGATGACCACGTAGAGACGTTGCGGCGGTTCTATGAAGCCAACCGCAACGAGTTGTTTACCTACGCGCTCGCTGTGTCGCGGTCGCGAGAAGCCGCCGAGGATGCCATCCACACCGCCTTCAGCAGGATGTTGAAGAGACGGCGCCCGCCCCGGGAATTGCGGCCGTACGTGTTCCGTTGTGTCCGCAATGCGGCCATCGATGAACATCGCGCCCGATCGCGCGAGGCACAGGAAGATTCCCCTTTTGCGATCGATGAGACTCACAATAACGGTCATGACCCCGAGTTGCAGCGGCAATTGGCCGATATGCTGTTGACCTTGTCCGAAGACGAACGGGAGAGCATCATGCTCAAGATCTATAGCGGCATGACCTTCAACGAGATCGCGGCGACGCGCGCCGTGTCCGTCAACACGGCGGCGTCCTGGTACCGCCGGGGTATCGAGAAGCTGCGCGCCCTCATGCAGGGAGATATGGAATGAAAGACCTGGAACGAGAACTAAAGTCCATCCCGACAGCCACGCCACACGACAGCCACGACCGGCGTATGGAGCGGCTGTTTTTGGAGGAATCGCACAGGCGTACGTGGCTGTCGAGACCCATTCCCCTTTGGCAGGGATTGGCGGCGTGCGCCGTGGCGGTCACTCTCGGCTATCTCTACCGAGGCAGCCAGACTCCAGTGCCTGTCGTCCCCACGGAGACGACCCGCACGGTGTACATCGTGCCGGCGTCGCCGGAGTTTCAGCGGGCCATGCAAGGTTCGGTGCAGTCTCGGCCGTTGGCGGGCAGATCCGGTTCCTACGTCATCGAATTATCGCCGCTTCCGTTCGATTCGCCGCCCGAATCAGGAGACGCCATATGAGAGCGAGTTCATTGATATGGAGCCTTTGCTGCCTTTGGGCTGGCGTGACGCTCATGAGTGTCGCGCAGGAGTCCGCGCCACCCGCTTCTGGCGCCGCACAGGCGAAACCTGCCTACCGCGTCGAGGTTCATGTTTTCCGGATCCTACCTGCAGTCGAAGGAAGTGGAGAGGACCTTGCTGGAGCCGGGTCTGCGCTGGCAGTGCTGGAAAACGGCAAGCCAGTACTGGTGCCGAAGCCAGGTGAGACGGTCGCGTCGATCTTCGGGTCTGCAGTCGAATTGCAGGTCCACGGTGAACGGTGGACGCTCGATCGAAACGGCCTGTCCCGTACCGGCTCCAATGCCCCGTCAAAGGCTCTGGTTCAGGCGGTATCGAGCCCGTCGATCCTGTTGCCGCTAGGTGAGCGCGCCGAGATCCGCATGGGCCTGGACGGGGCGCAGTACTTTGAGCGGGAGGAGGATGGAATCTTCGCATTGCGGACGTTGAATGAATTTGTCGGGTATGCGTTTGAATGCACGCTCTCCCCTTCCTCTCATATGAAAGGCGCGTTGAGTCTCAGGATTGCAAGCACACTTCGCGAGACGGGCGACCGGGAGCCGGTTCCCGGACTGTCGCTGAATGTTGGAAGACCAGCGATTCGCGAAAGCAAGTTCGACACGAGCATCCAGTTGAAGCCCAATGACTGGATGGGTTCGGTCAGCCGCACGGAAGACGGCGCGATGCTGTTGACCTTGGTCACCATCCGCGAAACCGGGAGCTAAGAAGATGATTCGCTTTGCTGGGTTGCTCGTAGCGTTGCTTTCCGCCGGCACTGCCGTGGCATCGGACTTTGAGTTGCGCATATTCAGGGTCGCCACTCCGGTGGCCGAGGACGTACAGAACATCATCAGCCAACATCTCGGCCAGCCGCTGGATGCGTTGCGGTACGAACTTGATCAGGCTCAAGACAGCCTCCAGCTCGTGGCAACCCTGGACCCAAGCGACTGGGATGGCAGTGACCTGACGAATTACCCCCAGGTCAATGGGGGGCCCAGCCCAATACAGATGTCGGAAGACGCGAATCTGTTTTCGGGGGAGCAAATCCCGTTCGAATACCTGGAACGGCGATCCGATGGCCGCTTTGAAAGCAAGACTGGATTCGTGGAGCAGGGCCTGAGGCTAAACTTGAAAAGAATGGGGCCCAGCCAGACCCGAGTGCGGGCCAACGTGGCGCTGCCCGGCCCCCGGAAGCCGGTCGAAGGCGTTTCACTGGACGTCGGCCCGCCCACTCAAGGAGAGGGATCGGTCTGGACGAATCTCGTGATGAATACCCAGCCCACCAAGTGGTCCCTCGCGATGTTCAGCATGCGGGTGGGAGGCGAGTCCCCGCCGGTGTTGCTGCTGGTATTCCTGAGGGACCTGGGAGGAAGTGCGACCCCTCAGACTACACAAACCGAGGAGAATCCAATTGCACCCATCCAGTTCTCGCTCGAAGCCAAGTTCGTGCGCCTGCCGTATGAGCCCATCGCGGAAGGTATGGTGTTTCACAAGGATGGCGAGCGCACGGACATCCATGAGAGCATCTTGATTCGGGATGCCGATGCCGTGCCTGTCGCGGGAAAGGGCGAACGGATCGCAGCGATCAAACTGCCGGATTCGGATCAGCCGATTCCGGTGTGTGACTTCGACTGGGAACAACTCCGGACTGCATTCCCGGACGATGAACTGGAGTTGCTCTCGGCTCCGCGTGTGACGACCATGGCCGGTTTGACGGATCGCGAGAACCCGTCCGACGCGCTGTTCAAGATTGTCTTGCCCAATGGTCCCAATCCGCTTGGGCGGACTCTTGACAAGGATGGGTTCGGCGGAGGCGGATCAGGTGGCGGGAGCTCTGGCGGAGGCCAGGGATCTGCTGCACCGAAACGCGACCTAGTTTCTCTGTTCGATAACGTAAGTCCACTCGTCGGTGAGATCATGCGATCCAAAGAGCCTGGAAAACCCGCCGTCATCTCAGATGTCATGACGCAGAAGACAAAGGTTGCCGACGAAAACGGGATTCCTTTGGATGCAGACGAAATCTACATCGGAATTTCAGTTGCACTAAAGATAGCCTGCAATAGCGTGGGTGAAGACATAGTCCTGGACATCGCCCTGGTCGAAACCTATCTTGATCGCCCCCCTGCTATCAAGCTGACGCGAAAAGGGTCGCCAGCCCGTCCAACTCCGGTTGAATACAGTGTGCCCGACGAAACCACGTTGCCCCGCCGGATCGAGCGTAGTTGCCGGTTTCGGCAGCCGGTGGAGAATGGGGAGACGCTGGCATACTTGCTTCGCGATGACGTACGCGACGATCTGTCTCTGGTGTTCGTCACGATTGAACGCGTCGAGGGGGAGGCGGCGTTCTTTCGCACCGAGAAGTAAGGGTACACGCGCTAGAAGTCCTTCCGCCGACGTGGTGAGAAGATCCGAGGCCCGATGCTCAAAGTGCATTGGAGTCTCATACCTCCCCTTTGATGTTTCAATGCACCCCGATTGCTTGCGAGTACCGAATTCACCGGCCGACTACCGCACCAAGGGGCCGGGAAACGCGCGTTTTCACCCACTTCTCCGTGCTGGGTGATTTCAGCCCGTAAGGGCGAAAGATAATAGCCCAGCGATTCATCGCTGGGTAGCAAGGACGACACCCAAAAGACGAGTCCCGCCAGGGACGACAGAGCAGGTGTGCATCCTCGCGAGACGGCGTTCAAGGAAGGGCTGGTAGTTTTGCTTTAGATGCTTGGCGTGACATGAGTGAAACAGAGCTTGGAATGATCTCTTCCGCCCCTCTACGGGGCTCGGGGAGTGTGGGGTCCCACGGACCCAGCGATGAATCGCTGGGCTACTATCTATCGTCCCTATCGGGACTTTTCGCCGAGTCCAGATTCCCGCCTGCGCGGGAATGACGGCGTCGGGATAACCTCGGGAAGTGAGAGTAAGAATGGGTTCCCCCCCCACGCGCAAAGTTTCTTCTCCTACTCAGCGCGGAATATCCGCCTCCAGCAGGGGTGTCAGCGTGACTGGGCCGAGCAGACCAGAAGGCCGGATGGGCCATACTGAGGCATCAAAGGGTTTGTAGTCGATGTTAACGAAGTTGATGTCGTTGAAAATTCGCCACGTCACGCCGCGGCGATCCAGATCGCGGATGCGGTTGGCGGACAGGTTCGTGACCTCAATCTCCACCCGATTACCCTTTGGCTTCACGATATCCGCTGCGAGGTCGACCCGGAAGGGCGCAAGGATGACCGCGCCGGCGTCGATGCCGTTGACGCGCACGCGTGCGCTCTCGGCCACACTGCCCAGGTCCAGGCGCCATGCGTCGGCCCCTCCGCCAGATGCCAGATCGAAGGTGATGGTGTAGCGCGCCGTGCCCGCGAAGGACGTGGCGTCTTCACTGCCGGAATCGGTCCATGATGCGAGTTGGGACAGCTCCAAGGGCGGTGGAAGCGCAGGCCCTCCCTGGATGAACTCTACGCGCCAATTGCCTTCGACGGGGATGGGATCGCCACCGGTCTTGACATAGGGCCATCGCGGTCCCTCGGCCTTGCGCGTCGCGAAAGTACGCACAAAGATCGATTGTCCTGGCGCAAGGCGCACGAAAACCGCCGCGTGTTCATCCTCCTTGCGCAGAGCCGCCACGCCAGCCCTCCCCGTCATGGCGTCCAGCAGCACCGCGCCTTCCGCGGGACGCGCGAGCGGAAGGTATTTGGCAATCTCTCCGTCACCGTGGTTGGTCAAGAAGTAGAGATGGCCTTCATCATGGCGGCGGCGAAGGTGCAGAAGTCCGGGCGCATCGCTCAGCGTTTCGCGCATCACTTCCGCGTGATCCAGCAGGGATTCGATGTCAGACCCGATGAGAACGCGGCCCTTGCCGATACTGTGCGCACCAGCTTGGGTGAGGTCCTGTGTGGACGCAAGCAAGGCAGTGCGGCGTTCTTCGAGATTGGAGAGGCCTGGGACGTCTTTCGGGACGACTCCATCAAACAGGATCGTGCCGCCGGCTTCGGCCAGCGCGCGAAGACGCTGCATGGTTTCTGGCGGCATGAGGGCGCATTGCGGTACGAGCAACACGCAATACGTGCCGCCGGGCGCGATGATGCCTTCCGGCCCTGCACTCAATTGGGCCACCTGCCGATCCGAGATGTAGTCGAAGGCGTAGCCCCTGTCCCATAGGAGTCTCGCGACACGGCCGATCGACTGCTCATCGAGCCAGGCGCGGCGGTGAATTGAAAGTCCCAGCTCCATACCCTGCGGGTTCTGCCAGAGGTCGTGAATGGGCCAGTAGAGCAGGATGTCGTTGTCTGGCTTGGCCGTCTGGAGGAGGGACTGAGAACGCGCTATGTATTCATTGAGAATCGGTACGTCGTGCCAGAACGCATTGCGCGGGTTCATCTGAGTCGAGGCGTAGAACAGCCAGCCTGGCCATGGCGCGTCAGCGGGAGAGTAACAGGTGCCGTGGTACAGCACGTGGTTGGTTCCACTGACAAAGAGGTCGTCGATGAGTATCTTGAGATCGCCGAGGGTGACATTGAAATGCTCGCGAAGCCACGTGCCCGTCTCCGCGCCCACGCGGGCCTTCCCCATCACATGTGCCGCGGATGATGCGAATTTTGAGGTAATAGGATCGCGGTCTTTGTTGAACATCTCCGTTTCCGGGATGTCGGCGGCGGCATAGAGGTCGAGCAGGTTGCCGGGTGAACCGTGGGCCTGATTGCGGGTGACGCAGCCTCGTTGACGAGCCCAGTCCGCCCAAACGCGGATTCCATTCTCGAGGATCATGTCGTCCAACGTTTCCCGGTAGTCGTGCTTGAGCCGGGCTTGCTCTTCTGAGCCGGAATCGCCAAAGAACACGTTGAGGTGATCCTGCAAACGATAGCCACGCCGTTTCTCGAATTCAGCAAACAAGTCGGGCGACCAGTTGCACTTGTATTCATAGGAGTCGTGATACATTGCCCGGGGCATGGTGGCCGTGTAGTTCGTGAATGAAGAATCGAAACGCTCGAGGTAATGCTTCATCACACCGCCCTGGAACAGGTTTAGCATCCAGCCTTCGCCACCAGGGGCCGCGCGCTCGACGACGGTTCCGGAAGGCTCCTGGGAAATTGATACAATGGACCAGTCTCCATCCGGCGGCGTCCACTCCAATTTCCCTGCCGCGAGTAGTGCAAGAAGATCGATGGCTTGGCCGCTATTGCCAAATGCCATCTCCGCCTGAAAATGCTCTCCCTCATTCGACAAGGGGCAGGGTTGCCCTGCCACCGCGATCTCAGTCTTGACCTTCACGACAGCATTGGCCATGTCATCGGGGATATTGGGACCACCGAAATTCCAGCCCGTACCGGTAGTCATGTCTATCCACATCCCCAGCCTATTCGCTTCCTTCACGGCGTGCGCGAGTAGCTCCATCCAACGCGGGCTGAGATACTCGACGTAGCGGTCCTCATATCCTTTCGCGCCGTAGATGGGGACAATGTGCATGCCCCCGAGTCCCGCCGCGTGAAAGGTCTCCAGCTCGCGCGTCAGATTCGCCTCATCCACCGCGCTCGCCATCCAATGCCAATACGCGCCGGGTCGGTGCTGGGGATCGATCGCGGGCCAGCCGCAATCATCGGCATACGCCGTGAAGCACCACAACGCGAGAAGGCACACTGGCCCTCGCAACAACCGGAAGCCGAGGCTCATCGTTATTCCCCTTTGAGTACTGAATCCACGAGGGCGCGACACTTGCTGACACCGTTAAGGGTAATCGGAAGTCTCATTTCCGCACAACTGCGCGAAGACAATCGGAATCTCGACAGGCGGCGTGGGCGCTCCGGGCTGTACTAAAACCCAAGCGCCGCAGCATGAAGAATCATGCAAATGATGAAGCTGGCATGAGATATTCGCTTTTCCCGGCGCTACCGCAAGACAAAGAGAGAATTGGACTTCGCGGGGAGAGTAGAATTGCCGTGCGCCGTCACCTGCATGGATTGGATCGAATTTTGCTCATTCCGTGCTCAAGGCTCAGTCCGTGATCGGTCAATACAGAAAGGCTTCAAGGCAATGTCCCGTCGTTTTCAGGTTGTGTACGCCATCTTCTACGGCGTTCTCACGCACATGTTCTTCGCCATCAGCGTGGCCATTATGGTACGAGCGCTCTATCATGGACTCAACACCGGCTGGGGCTCCTTCCATGGCTGGACGGCATGCATCGCCAACGCACTGCTTGTGGTTCAGTTCCCTCTGATCCACTCGCTCATGCTCACGCCGTGGGGCCATTCACTGATGGCGAAGGCGGCCCCCGCAGGCCTGGGAAAGGACCTCGCGCCGACCACGTATGTGCTGATTGCCAGCCTGCAATTGATGCTCGCTTTTGTGTTGTGGTCTCCCAGCGGGATCGTGTTCATTGAGCCGCACGGCACGATGTTCTGGATGCTAATACCTCTTTACCTCGCAAGCTGGACCTTTCTCGTAAAGGCGCTGACCGACGCGGGGCTCGGGCTTCAGATGGGATACATGGGCTGGCTGTCCGTGGTGCGAGGCAAGCGCCCGGACTATGGGTCGTTTCCCACTCATGGTCTCTTCCGCGTGTGCCGCCATCCGGTGTATTTGGGTTTTGCGCTCGTGCTGTGGACGAGCCCTATCGTCACGCTCGACGGTGTGCTCCTCGCCTGCGCGTGGACCTTCTACTGCCTCGTGGGCCCGCTCTTTAAGCAGAAGCGCTACGCGGGATGGTATGGCGAACGGTTCGCGCAATATTGCGCGTCCGTACCGTACATGCTGCCCCGGTTGAGGGTGCGGCGTGATTCGAAATCCGACTGAGTGCGCCTCTCCCCCACTCCGAGATTTCTGGCTTCTTGAATTGGTTGTCGCCGAATAGCACAAGTCCGCTTGCGTAAGTAGTACCTCCTGCCTCAGAGTATGGGATGAGAGCCGCCGAAAGCGCTTTCGTGTCCCGTTGTGTTCGGCGAAGGGAGGAGAAGTCGGATCATGAGCACTCAGAATCGAAGAACGTTCTTGAAGCATGCCGGGACGATGGCCGTCGGGGTGGGCTTACCCCTGTGCATCGGAAGCCGTGCCGATGAAGCGGCGCAGCATGAGATCAGGGTCAGACTGGACGCGCCTAACGACCCACTGGTCGCCAGGACGTTTGCGATACTGAAGACGCGTATCGAAGAGCGCTGCCCGGCGAGAGTCATCGAAGCACAGAACGGGGCCCAAGTCCTATTGACGGTCGATGACAGCCTGCCGCTCGAGGCCTATTGTCTCGACGAGGAGGGGGCGGCGGTTCGCATCGCCGGTGGGTCGCCGCAAGGCCTGCTGTATGGAGCCGGGAAATTCCTCCGGACCAGTGGGTACGAGGAGACGTTCCGGCCATCACCTTGGCGAGGGACTTCGGAGCCGCGCGGCACACTTCGCGGAATGTACTTTGCCACGCATTTTCACAACTGGTACCACCAAGCACCTGAAGAAGAGATAACGCGGTACGTGGAAGACCTAGCGCTGTGGGGCGTCAACGCGCTCATGGTCATCTTCCCGATGATCAACTTGCACGATTGGAGCGATCCGCAGTCGGAACCGGCCATGGCGATGGTGCATCAATATGCCAGAGTGGCCAAGGACCTGGGGATTCAATTCGCCACGGGTCTGAACAACTGCATGTTCATCGATGCGCCAGACGCGATTCGGGCAACGCGTCTGCCGGATCCGACGAAGCGGCGCGGAAACAGCGGCCATCCTATATGCCCGAGTATCCCGGACGGGCATGCGTATCTGATGGAGAATACCCGCGTGCTCTATGAGAAGCTGGCCGGCGTGGGGTTGGACATCGTGGTGTTCTGGCCGTACGACGAAGGCGGGTGCGCGTGCGAGAAGTGCATGCCGTGGGGAAGCAACGGCTACCTGAAACTTTCCGAGGAACAGGCACAACTCGGGCGCAGCTATTACCCGAACATGAAGACGGTCTTGAGCACCTGGATGTTCGACACACCGCCGGAGGGCGAATGGCAGGGACTGTCCGACGCGCTCGCGAAGGATGGGAAGTGGCTCGACTATATCCTCGCCGACGCGCACGAGGACTTTCCCCGTTATCCCTTGGAACTGGGCGTGCCGGGCAGACGCCCGTTGCTCAACTTTCCCGAGATCAGCATGTGGGGGAACTGGCCATGGGGCGGCGTGGGGGCGAACCCTCTTCCCTCACGCTTCCAACGCCTGTGGGACCAGGTGAAGCATATGGTCTCAGGCGGCTTCCCGTACAGCGAAGGCATCTATGAGGATATGAACAAGGCGGTCGTTGTTCAGTTCTATTGGGATTCTGATCGGTCCGCACGGGATACTATGAAAGAATACATCGCGTACGAATTCGGCGCGGGAGTAACGGATGACGTGCTGGCGCTCGTCGATCTTCTCGAAGCGGCCGCGGGGAACTCGTATCAGAAGCAGCCCGTGGATACCGCCGGGGTTCAACGCGCCTATGAACTGGCGGAGTCCGTGAACGCACGCTTGCCCGAGTGGGCGAAGAAGAACTGGCGGTGGGAAATCCTGCACCTGAGGGCCGTGCTGGACCGTGAGCGGTTCGCCGGCGGCGGGTTGGAGACTCCGGCGGCGGAAGCCGCCATGATACGGCTGATCGAAATCTATCATTGCCAGATGGACACAGATGACCCGTATCATCATCGCGTTCGCCCGCCGCTGAAACGGGCGACATCGCGAAGCGGGAACAAATGAGCATGCGGGGCCGCTGAACGACAATGGATCCTCACGGCCCTTCGCACATCCTGATGCATGCCCACGAATCGAAGACCATTTGCAGGGATGCCCATGCCACCTCGTGCGCCTCGCTTCGGAATGAGTGAATTCAGTGGACCACTGAAGACACCATGATTCAGTCGCGGTCACGTTCGCGCCGAACGCAGGGATCACTTTGCCTTGGCTTCGATTCGGATGAATTTGGATTCAAAGGGACTGAAAGATAACGCCGAAAGTGACTCGCCGAGGTCGTTTTCGAGTACATCCACTTCACGCATCGTGCGGATCTTGGCGTGACTTAGAATTTGGGCCACGTCAACTGTGATAGCTTTCCCATCGACTTCGCGCAGTTGGAGGACAATCCCGTCGCGATGCGATGCGGGCCTCGCGCCCACCAGAAGGACATTGGGCAGGCCAAGGTCGAGCGTGGAGAGGGTTGCCTCACTTTCGCTCGCATTGCCAGAGGGAAGGACCCGTGGGATCATCGGCGTGCGGGAGTTCCAGCCAGAACGCGCCGCCTGCGTGTTGCTGATATCGTTGGTGGAAGTGATGTAGTAGCTCCACTTGAACTCCCCTTCCTGTGAGGCGCGGAAATTCGTGAACCAGTAGTTGTTCATGACCCACGAATAGACGTGCG
>JADLGB010000158.1 GCA_020849535.1 Candidatus Hydrogenedentota bacterium | reverse complement strand
TGGGGCATGTCTTACGTGAAGGACGAAAAGACTCCCGACTACTCGGCGCCGCCCTTTGCCGCGCGTTGGGAGGTCGGCTCAGATGCTCCACCGATACTATGCACGCTTATTGCCACGCCAGACCCCTTAGCGGCGGGTGCAATAACGCACAATCTGGTCGCGACAGAAAGGGATGGAAGACAACATACTATCCGCATGATCGCGGACCTCAGCCAACCCTTCCCGGACGCCCCGGCGGTGCTGGTCCTGCTACCGTGAACCTCTCGCGGAGGTGCCCAGCACGCCAGGCGCGCGTCTCCAGCCCTGCTAAGGGCGCAGGGGTGTAGCCACGGGTGGAGCCGAAGGCGGAACCCGTGGATGAATGCGGCACACCACGATCAAGCCCCAGCGTGGGCGGGGGAAGTGTAAGCGGTCGAGCTTAGCTCAATTCAACGGGAGCATTGGAAAGATACGTGAAGAAGTGATTTCGGAACTGTGGCGAAGAACTCCTGCGCCCCTGCCGGGGCTTTCATGCAGAAGAGGGCATGCCTACCCCGGGTTCCGCCTTCGGCTCCACCCGGGGCTATGCACCTGTGCCCCTGCCGGGGCTCAGATGCGAAGAGGTGCGCGTGGCGGGCGATGTGGGCCGTCACGTCGATCACTTGAATGAAGCGCTGTGCTGCCGCGCTTGACAGGCGAGGCAGTACCAGAATGCCGTCCTCATGCCTCTCCGCGTTCCTCCGCGACCTCCGCGCCTCTGCGTTGAAGCGTATTCAAACCACGGGCGAGACGCCCGTTCCCCTGTGTTGGTTCCCCTGTGTTGGTGCCTCCTTATCGGTTTGTTTCTTGAATCGGTGCAATCCACGAAATCGGTGGATGACTCTCCTCTTCTGGTTGCGGTTCTGGCACGCTGTGCATGATCTGTGTTGACGTTGCTCAGTCCGAGAACTGAACGCGATGCGAGCGCATTCCTTTACTTCGATTTGGGAATGAGACCAACGCCGGCGGATGTGTCCCTGAGCACAGTGACGTCTCGTGGGCTCGTTGGGAGTGAACGCCGCCAACAAGAAGCCCCCCAGCCTTCGCACGGCTGAGGGGCGTGATTCCATCTATCCGCGCGTGCGCGCTCAGAACTTCAATATCGTCTCAAAGTGGACGTAGGTGCTGTCGTCGTGGTCGGACCCGCCGTAGAACTCCAGGCCATTGGAGTTCATGAAGTTTCCTTCGTCCAGATCGCCGTCCGCGAACAGGTGTTCGAGCAGCAGACGGAATTGCAGGTCTTCCGAGTAGCTGTACGTGAAATACAAGCGCGCCATCCAGCCGATATCCTTGCCGGATTCTTCCGTCCAGAAGGACAGGGCGGGCGCCAGCGGGATGCGGAACTGGCCCACGGACACGCTCGCGGGATGGTCGAACGCTTCATTGTTGCCCAGCTTCATCACGTTGGCCTCAATGCCGATCGCATCGGTCGGCTTGGCCTCAACGCCCAGGAGAAAGATGTGGAAGTTGGACGCGTTGCGGTCCTGATCGATCAGGAAGTAATAGGTGCGTGACGAGAACAGCCGGTTGAACGACACGCTGGCTTCGGGCCGGTAGAAAGGATTGGCCCACTCCAGGAAGGTCAGGTCGCGCTCGTCCTCCCCGCCAAAGTAGGTGGCGCCGAGAAACACGCGCGGCTGCCAGGCCACATCGAACTGATAACCGATCTCCAAGTCGCCGGCCCACGAATCGTATTCGGCGCCCGTGTCGCCGTACAGGAATGGCGCAAAGAGCTGGCCCGCGCTGTCCGCATTGCCCGTCTGGTACGCCGCGTTCAAACTGTAATCGAACGGGCCGAACTCGCCGGCCGCCCGGATTCCAATGGTGTGCAGGTTCGTCGGGTCGTAATCATCCAACCCCACGACATCCTCCATCCATTCGATGGGTGCGGCGAAATTCGTGTCGTTCAAGGACCGCGCGTCACGCAAGTAGAGCCAATAGGCGCCCAACTCGTGCCCTTCAAAACCGTTGTAGGCAAGGCTGAGTGCGTAGAAATCCACGTCGCCGTCCTGCTCGTCAATACCGCTCTCGGCGAGCTTGGCCCACCAGCCGTCCACGACGAAATCACCGGCGGTGTACGTTCCGCGCACGGCGTCGAAGGACAGCTCCAGAATGCCCAGGACAGGGCCAACCAGCCAGCCGTCAAACAGCGTAAGTTGCTGGCGCCCGATACGAAGACGCAATGGGGCGCCCCACGCCTCGTTCATCTCGATGTAGGCCTGCAGGACCTCGACGTCCTCTGAAGTGTTGGCCCTTGAGTCCACCCCGGTGATGTAGTTCGACCGGAAGTCGCCTTCTCCCCAGTTCGCGATATCCACGAGTTCAATGACCGCGTTGACCTCGTCGGTGAAGTCGGCGCTCACGCGCAGCTTGGTGCTCTGCTCCACGATGCCACGGCTATTGGTGTCATCGTCGAAGGCCATGCGGCTATTTGTGCCCGTGGGGCCGATGGGCCGGCGCGGCAGGAAGAAATCGGGGATGCGGGTCTCGCGGCCCGGTTCGGAGAAGGTGTTGGACCAATACCGCCCGCGAATGCGAAGCTGGCCACCCACGTCGACATTTTGAAGGTCCGCGAAGCTCGACACTGGCATCAAGACTAGTGCTACTGCCGCGATTAGACGTCTCATTGTTCCGCCCTTTCCTGGTCACGCCAACCGAAGCACCTTGCCACGCGCTTGTTCCCGGCACGCAGACCGGTGACAAAATCGTATAGCGTTCGAGTGCTCGCTCCCCTAGGCTCCCTTCTGCACCATCAGCATACGTCAAGTGGGATAGGAAGTCCATATACACACTACCGTCAAGGCGATACGGTAATCCGGCTGACCCTTGCAGTGCTCTCGGACGTAGGGAGCCTAGAACGCGGCTGCGATGCGGCTCAGGATGCCTTTGAGGCCACGGCGGTGCTGATTGGGGCAGGCGCTTTCGCCGCAGTTGACGCAGATGTCGGGGAGTCTCTGTGCAACGCCTTCGCGCAGCGCACCGCGAATCTCCTGCACGCGCGTGCTGTGCCAGATCTCCTGCACGGACTGCTGCCCCACGTTGCCGAGGATCGTCGTGCGGAACCAATCCACGCAGCACAAGGGCACGTCGCCGTTGAAGAGGATCATCATGTCGCGCGACGGGCGGATGCAATCACCCATGGATCGCATCTCACCCACGTTCAGGTCCGCGGCGCCCTTGATGTTTCCGCCGCGATTCTCGAGGGCGGATGTGACCAGGCGCACCCCGTGCTTCTTCCAGAAGCGGCGCGTGGACTCAATCTCGTCGACGTTCTTCTTGGTCACCACCATGGACACGCGGAAATCGATGTCCGAGCGCTTCCGCTTGATGGTCTCCTGGAAGGCGATGCAGTTCTCAATAACCTTGGTGCTCTCGTACCCCATGATCTCTTTGTTGATTTCAGGGTCCAGCGATTGCAGGCTGCACTTCAACTGCTTCAGCCCCGCGTCGATGAGCGCCTCACCGCGTTCCTTGGTGAGGTAAGTGCCGTTCGTGATCACCTGGGTCTTGGCGGAGGGGATCTTCTGCGTCACGTAGGCCGTCAGCTCAGGCAGACGCTTGTCGGCCATGGGCTCGTTCATCATGTACATGCCGATGCGGCGGGGCGGCGTCCGCGCGAGATCGTCGATGATCTTGTGGAACAGCTCGACCGGCATCCGGCCGTGCTCGGCGTCCGTGGCCAACAACTCCTCGTTGGGACAGAACACGCAGCGCCCGTTGCAGCCTGCCTGCGTCTGAATCTGGACCCGGGGCGGCCCCGGACTAACTTGAACGGCCACGGTCTTTCCTTTCGACATGCCAACGTTGAGACAGCAATTTGGGTGCGAAGTATAGCAGATTCAGGCGCTTTTCGCACAAAAGACCGTCCGAACGGCAGGGCTTGCGCATCTAACCCGCAGGATCATTCGAGAGGATTTCTCACACGCACACCGTGTAAGCGAGGAGCATGTGCCAGAGTCTCGGAAACTGCTGATTAAACTGGGATTGTGAGAAGAGTGGATTGTGCGAGTGAGAAATCCGGACTAATAGCGCTCAGAAGTCGCATGATCCGGCCAAGTCGCCCCGGAGCGTGATCGAGTGCCTCCAGCAGATGGAGGACTTCGGAAAGACGAAGGAGGGCTGGCTCAGGACTTTCCTGGAACTGCCCAACGGTATCCCCTCCCATGACACCTTCAACCGAGTCTTCTCCGCCATCGACCCCGTCCACTCCGTCCACTCCGTCCACTCCGTCCACCCCGACCACCCCGTCCACAGTCCGCCCGGCGGTTGACAGTGATCAGCGCGGAATCGGCGAAGACCGCAGGCAAGCCGCCGCATTCCAAACCTTGCGTTGCAGGTTGGCGTTTCCCGGCGACGCCTTAGTCGCCGCGGAAATACAGGCCCTCGAAGTGGACGGGGTCCTGCGTGGTGAGTTCCTCAGTGAACCATCCCACGAGGCCGTCTTGCGTGCGCACGAGGTAACGGTTGTCGTCTCTATTGAGCAGGATCTCGACTGGCGCGCCCGCGGGGAGCGTGGCCACTTCCGCGCCGCCGTCGACCTCGCTGGTGAGGGTTACGGGCTTGAGGGTCTTGCTCTGCAGTCCGACGTAGTAAAACGGCTGAGCGATCTCTTCCATGCCGTGACCCGCGATCTGGTACTTCCGGCGTTGATTGAAGGTCGTGTTGCTGTGTCCTGAGACGTAAAGGAACCCGTCGCCGGGGATGCTCAGTTCAAGGCCGTTCATCGAGCCGAGGTAGTTGTCCTCTCCCACGTCCGTGCCGCGATACACTTGGAAGTTGGGGTCCGCGCTGGGACCCGGATCGAATACAACAAGAAACGTCTCCTCCGTACCCGCCTTGAGTTTGGTTGTGACGACCTTGAACAGGTTCCAGCCCGCGCCCGGGTCAAAAGGCTGGTTCACGAGTGTCGCCAAAGCCTTGTCGTAACGGACCTGGACGGTCTCCGCGGGGAATTCGATCTTCTGGTCCCAGACCGCCAGCGCTTGCCCCGCCGCTTCCGCGGCCCGAGCCGGGACCGCGTGCATGGCCGGCAGCACCAGCGCGGCCATACACACCAACAAGAATGCAACCCAAATGGGAGTAGCCGATTTCATCGCGTGATCCTTTTCAACACCAGGTCTCCTGCCGGACCTGCAAGCCTTGTGGCGCGGCGGCCAGACCGAAGGCCGCCCCGCAAAGGGCGGATTGTACAACAGGGATGGGTTGGTTTTCGCGTTCCTGACCGCCGGCGGCGGTGAGACATGCGGGATAACCCCGGGAAACGGAGTATAGACATCCTGCCGTGTCCGATGTAGCATGAGCGATCGGAGTGGTGTCCAGTCCTGTGGTGCTGAAGCGTTTGTCCTTTGCTATGGGGTTATTGGCAAAAACCAGGGGGAAGAAGGAGGCTGTCATGATGCTGTCCAAGCGGTTAGCTGCGGAGTGTATCGGCACGTTCTGGCTGGTTCTCGGGGGCTGCGGCAGCGCGGTCCTGGCGGCGGCATTCCCCGATGTGGGGATCGGGCTGCTGGGCGTTGCACTGGCCTTCGGGCTCACCGTGCTCACGATGGCGTTCGCCATTGGCCACATTTCAGGCTGCCATTTGAATCCCGCCGTTACCGCCGGCCTCGTTGCGGGCAAACGTTTTCCCGCGAACGAAGCGATCCCCTACATCATCGCGCAGGTCGTGGGCGCGGTTATCGCGGGCGGCGTGCTCTACCTCATCGCCAGCGGCAAGGACGGATTCAGCACGGCCGGAGGCTTCGCATCCAACGGGTACGCTGAACACTCGCCCGGACAATACTCCCTGCTCGCCTGCCTCGTATCAGAAGTCGTCATGACCTTCATGTTCCTTTTCGTCATCATGGGCGCCACGGACAAACGCGCCCCGGCAGGCTTCGCGCCCATCGCCATCGGCCTTTGCCTCACGCTCATCCACCTCATCAGCATCCCCGTGACGAACACCTCCGTGAACCCCGCGCGCAGCACCGGCGTCGCGGTGTATGTGGGCGGCTGGGCGCTCGTCCAGCTCTGGGCCTTCTGGGTCGCACCCATCGTGGGGGGCATCCTCGGGGGTATCGGTTACCGCGCCATCGCGGAAGACGCCAAATAGCTTTGGTCCAATACGGTTCTTTCCACTTACTCCGTTGAATTCCGCCTCGCATTGCAGTACAAGGGAATCAACTGAGGGAGAATCACCATGCGAATTCTTGCACCCGCCGTAGTCTGCGCCCTGTGTCTCAGTTCCGCCAACGCCACCGCTCAGGACACCCGTTACGAACCCACCTGGGAATCGGTCGATACGCGGCCGCTGCCTCAATGGTTCAGCGACGCCAAGTTCGGCATCTTCATCCACTGGGGCGTGTACTCCGTGCCGTCGTGGGGTCCCAAGGATCGCTACGCGGAATGGTACTGGCACGACATGAACAACAAGGAAGGCGAGACCTGGAAGTTTCACCAGGAGACCTACGGCGAGGATTTCAAATACCAGGATTTCGCGCCGATGTTCAAAGCGGAGTTGTTCAATCCTGCCGAGTGGGCGGATGTGTTCAAGCGCTCGGGCGCGAAGTACATCGTGCTGACATCGAAACATCATGAAGGCTTCGCCCTATGGCCGAGCGCGCAGAGCTGGAACTGGAACAGCGTGGATATCGGGCCGCACCGCGACCTTTGCGGCGACCTCATCACCGCCGTGCGCGAGCAGGGGCTGCGCATGGGCTTCTACTACTCAATCTACGAGTGGTACAACCCGCTGTACCTCAGCGGCGATATCGAGAAGTACGCCACGGAACACATGCTGCCGCAGTTGAAGGATCTCGTCCAGCGCTACAAGCCGGACCTTGTGTGGCCGGACGGCGAATGGGACGCGACCAGCGACAAGTGGCACAGCGCGGAGTTTCTGGCGTGGCTGTTCAACGAGTCCGATGCGCCGAAGGACGTCGTCGTGAATGACCGTTGGGGCAAGGATACGCGCAACGTGCACGGCGGGTTCGCCACGCCGGAGTACGGTCACATCCCCGAAGGACGCCTCATCGAGCTGGGCCGTTGGGAAGAGTGCCAGGGCATGGGCAAATCCTTCGGCTACAACCGCAACGAGAACGCCGACAATTACCGGACGAGCACGCAGTTGCTGCACCTGCTCATCGACTGCGTCAGCCGCGGCGGCAACCTGCTGCT
>JADLGB010000157.1 GCA_020849535.1 Candidatus Hydrogenedentota bacterium | reverse complement strand
CCCGCCGCATGTTCGGGAGTATCCTCCCGTTCCTGACGGAGCATGAACTCCGTCAAGGCCACATGCCCACTCTTCATGGCGCGGCTCATGGGCGTTTCGCCTTCCTCGTCCATCGTGTAGAACCAATGAACGGCCATATTCGGGTCTCCCAGCAATTCGTAGGTTTGCGTACTCATGCCACTCAAGGAGCAATCCCAATGCCAAGATACCACATTCGCGCCGCGATTTCCCAATGGGGGTAAAAAGTCCTTGCAATATATCCACTTAAGCAAATTTCCACAAAACATGATTGGCTTTTGCCTGTTTGTCAACTCACGAATTCCCGTCCGCAATTCCCCCGTCGTTGTGGCAATAAATTGCCAGATTCGGCTAACCGCGCCGCCTATACCGCCCCTCCGGGTGGCAGAAGCCTCCAGTAACCCCGGTTGCTATCCATCTGGCCAAGCGGGTATCCTTTGATTCATGCGACAATCTACCGTCACACGCATCAGAGATGGGCGTTGCCCGGACCGTCACGCCTGTATCGTCCGGGCGGGGCGGATGGCGTGTGCCGTCGTAGCTATAGTGGCGGCATGTGGTTGCGGGTCCGGCGGTTTGCCGGGGCCCGCCGCCCCCGAAGGGCCGGGAGACGCCGGGGCCAATCCCCAGGCCCTGCTGGACGAGTGGAAAGGGCTCATCGGGGATCCCGAAGCCAACCTCAACAATCCGCGGTTGGTGGCGTTGGCCTCCATGCTGGCGGTCCAGTCGCCGGGACTTTTGAACGTGATGGTCGATATGCTGGTCGATCCAGCCACGAAACCGCAATCGAAACTGATGATCCTCAGCAGCCTGGAGGCCGTGCTAGACCCCGCACTGGTTCCCCGCCTACTCCAACTCACGGAACCCGGAGTGGATCCTGTGGTTCGTTCCGGTGTGACGATGCTGCTTGCCAACGCCAGGACGCCGGAGGTTGCCGGACGGCTAACCGAGCTTTCCCAGGATGAAGACTCGCGGGTGCGGTTGGCCGCGCTCAATGGGATGGTCCTCCAGGGCAACGCCGAGGCGCGGGATTCCCTGCGGGCGTGGTTTCTCGAGGCCGACACCCCTCAACCCTTTCGCGAACGGATCGCCCTCACGCTGAGCATGCAGCCCGCGCACGGCGATTCGCCGGTACTCGCGAAAGCCCTGGGAGACACTGCGATCGACCCCGGTACCCGCATGATCATCGCGGGTGCCCTCAGTACGCTCGCCGACCCGGAAGCCGTGCAAGCCCTGAAGGACTGCACCCAAAGCGACGCGCCGGAAGACCTCAAGGCCTTGGCGCGCGACGCGCTCGCCGTGTTGGAGTCGCAGCAGACGCCACAAGCGGACCCCTCCGGCGCGGCAAACGCGATACAATTACCAGTGACGGTGAACGGAAACGGGTAGAAGTCGAGGAGAGACGCGCAGCCGTGCTTTTCAAGAAGAAGGCGAGACGGAGCCTGCCGGCGATCCACCGCCATTCGCATGCGGACGAGTCCGGAGGGCAGGCGGGTCTCTACCGCATCGAATTCGACATGATGCAGAAGGGCTCGGTCAATTACCGGCACGGCGCGGCCGTGCGTCAATTCGGCGTGTACGTGAACGGAGTCATTCGCCTCGTCACCAGCGGCGACATGGTCGACCGCGACACCTACGAGGCACTGGTTGCAGTCGGGGCGATCCAGGCCGATCCCGAGAGCGCGGCACGCACGTTCGGTCCGCCACGCGAGAAGAAGAAGACACCCTTGGTCGAAGACCCGGGGGTCGATTGGGAGTAGTCGCAGTTGGGTGCATCCATATCCCTTGCCATGATTGTGAAGGACGAGGCCGACCAGTTGGGCGAGTGCCTCGCGAGTGTCCGCGATGCGGTTTCCGAGATCTGCGTGGTCGATACGGGTTCCACGGACACCACCCTCGAGATCGCCAAGGCGCAGAAGGCCAAGCTCAGCGTCTATTTATGGTGTGACGATTTCGCCGCGGCGCGCAACGAGTCATTACGGCTGTGCACAATGGACTGGATATTCGTTCTCGACGCCGACGAGCGCTTGGCCGCGCGCGATCTGCCCGCGCTCCAGGCGCTCGCGCGCAGTCCCCACGATACGTGCTACCGCTTCACGACGCGCAACTACACCAACAACAGCGGCGTGAGCGAGTTTCACCCGTGCGAACCGAACGATCCCAATGCGCGGGGATTCGAAGGCTGGTACCCGAGCACGAAGGTGCGCTTCTTCCCGAACCGCGCCGGCGCGAAGTTCGAGGGGAAAGTCCACGAGCTGGTGAACCAGTCCCTCGAACGCCAAGGCATTCGGGTGGTGGATAGTCCGATTCCGATCCATCATTACCCGTTGTCGAGAGAACCCGAGAAGATCCGCAAGAAACAGGAAATGTACCTGCATTTGGGCCATGAGAAAGTCATGGCCGATCCCAAAGATCCCAACGCGTATGCGGAACTCGGCAATCAATACGTGGAAGTGGGCGACTACGCCAACGCGGCCGGCGCCTACCGCGAAGCCATCAAGCTCGACCCCACGAACGCCGGACTGCTCAAGGATCTCGGCGGCGTGCTGTATCAGTTGAAGCGTTACGAAGACGCACACAAGGCGCTTCGCCTCGCCATCGAACGGGACCCCAAGCTGGTCGACGCCTGGCGCAACCTGGGCGTGCTTCTGGTCGACACCAAGGAGTATGAAGGCGCGATCGAGTGCTTTCAGCAGGCCCTCAAGCTGGATCCCGCGTGGAGCGAGGGCCACCGTTATCTCAGCGTCGCCATCGAGGGCGCCGGCCGCCTGCCCGACGCGGCCGAAGAATCCGGCAAGGCGTTAAAGCTTCTGCCGCGTTCATTGGAGTGCCTGCGGCTGTACATCCACCAAATGCTCCGCCTCGAGCGCCGCGCGGAAGCGCGGACCGTGATCCTGGATCTCATTTCCGGGGGGCACGAGTCGCCCGAACTGCACAACGCGCTCGGCGAGCTGTTCTATTATGACAATTTGCATGAGGAGTCGAAGGAACATTTCCGCCGCGCGGGCGACGGCGGCCTCACGCAAGCCTACAACAACCTCGGCGTCGTGTACTTCAAACAGGGCCAGCTCCCCGAGGCCCGGGCGGCCTTCGAGAAATGCCTCGAAGTCGATCCCAGCCACCGCGGCGCCCGCAGCAACCTCGAAAAGGTCATGAACCGCCTCGGATAAGCGCGCGGGCATTCGCATTGTTGACACCTTGGCTAAAGTTTCGTCCGCCCGGTGCCGATACAAACCAGTGAAGCCCGCGAGTGCGGCCGCTTCTACCGATGCACGGATGCAAAGGTAGGTAGTCATCACGGAGGATATATGTCATGGGGCTACGCATCAATACCAACGTCGCCGCGCTCAACACCAGCCGAATCCTGCGACGGTCCACCAGTTCCCTCAACGGCAGCCTTGAACGTCTCGCCAGTGGTCTGCGCATCAACCGGGCGGCCGACGATGCGGCAGGTCTCGCCATTTCCGAGGGGTTCCGAACGGTCATCCGGGGCAGCCAAGTGGCGCAACGCAACGCCCAGGATGGCATCAGCCTGATTCAGACCGCCGAAGGTGCCCTCGAAACCACCACCAACATCCTGCAGCGCATCCGCGAGCTGGCGGTGCAGGCCGCCAACGGCACCCAGAGCGATGGTAACCGCCTGTCCCTCGATGCGGAAGTCCAGCAGTTGCTGCAGCAGATCGACGACATCGCGCTGGACACGGAATTCAATGGCCTGCGCGTTCTCAGCGCGGCACAAACGGTTACCCTCCAGGCCGGGCCGCAGGCGGGTCAAACTCTCATCATCGCGGTAAACGGCGCGAAGACCAGCGACCTGCTCATCAGCCGCGTGAACGTCTCGAGCGTCGCCACTGCGGTGTCCGCGCTCAGCACGATCGACAACGCGCTGCGCAGCGTGACGAGCCTGCGAAGCACCTTCGGTGCGTTCCAGAACCGGCTTGAGTTTACGATCCAGACCCTGGCCATCCAGGAGGAAAGCTCGAGCGCCTCGGACAGTTACCTTCGCGATGCCGACATCGCCCGCGAGACGATTGCCTTCACGCGCAACCAGATTCTGGTGAGCGCGGGCACGTCCGTTCTGGCGCAGTCGAATGTCATCCCGCAGACAGCTCTGCAGCTCTTGGGCGCCGGCTAGACGATCTCCCTTGGGTTAAGGATATAGACTCTCTTGAGGGCTTTCCCGGGCACCCGCCTTGGGAAGGCCCTCAGGCTTTCAGGCGCAGGCAGAACGGGGATGTCCATTAGCCTCAAATCGCCGATGGACTCTGCATTCAGTCAATTCAATGCAGTTTCTTGGACAAGATAACAGGATTGACAGGATGAGTCTGAATTCCGGTCTCTCGAACCCGGTGGCTTGAACCATCCTCTTCCGATTCGACCACGGGGACACGGGGAGGAAAGAAGAACTCCTCTCGCCAAGGCGCGGTGGCGCAAAGCAATACAGAAGAACGAAGATGAACCCCAGACGGACGACACAACGCCGCGCTTTCCTGAACTCCTGAGTTCCAGATTCAATGAACCTCTCCAATCTGGAAATCAGGTACTCAGGACGATTTCGGTCCTTGCGAGTGACGGGACCGCCACCTTCGGCTTCCTCTTCAATCCTGCAAATCCTGTTATCCAACTCTTGCCTCTTTGACAAGATGAGCCGGTACTCCGGTCTCTCGAACCCGGTGGCTTGAACCCAATCTCTCCCGATTTGACCGCGGGTACACGGGGAGCACGAGGAATACAAATAGATACCAGCGCTCCCGGTTTTACTGGCTGACGGTTGGCGGCGGACTGGGCTGCGCGCGCGGCAGATTTGTAAACTATTGTCCAACAGCATCTTATAAACATACAAATAGCCTACATGTTTATTTTTGCCGCCATTTGTAAACAGTTAATTTGCCCCTGAATACCCCGCAAAATTCCTTCAAAAAAACGCTAAAGTTTTGCCTAAAGTTGCCGATAAATTTCGTAGAAAGGCCGGAACGGACTCACTGGAGGCCGGGCCAGCCGGGCCGACGCAAGGATGCCGAGGCGCTATTCATCACGGAGGATGGGCGGTGGAAACCACTGCACAGCGGGCGCGCAAGCGCACGCACGAGACAAAGTTGAATAGCGACGATGCGAACGGGGGAACCGGGGGCTTTGCTACTCGGGGTGTCCTGCGCCGGATCACGGAGCGCGGATGGAACTGCGCGTGATTTGAAGTGTTTGCAGACGGGTCCGCCCGCCAGTTAGGGACTGGTGGACGGGTGCGCCCAGGCGTTTGGGCGTGTCCAGCGGATCGACCTCCTCTCGCCGCGGTGGACCAGGGATGAAGGGTCCAGGCCGCGGCTTCGCGTCGGCAGCGGAAGCTTATTAGGGATGAACGGCCGCTGACGATTGATTCGGCGTGGTGCGCGCAGGGATGCGCGCACCATTCTGTCAACCGATCCAACCTGCACCGGCCGATAATTCCGCGACCTACCCCACGGGAAAGGGGTATGCCGCGACGGGCCGCCCGAAAGGGACGGGCGACCCGCTGAAGCACAGGTGCGCAAGGATGCGCACGGTCAACCACTCACGGAGGACGAAACTATGGGTCTCAGAATCAACACCAATGTCGCCGCGCTCAACTCCGCACGAATCCTGAACCGGTCCACCAAATCGCTGAACACGAGCTTGGAGCGTTTGGCGAGCGGTTTGCGGATCAATCGCGCGAAGGATGACGCGGCAGGTCTTGCGATCGCCGAGGGATTCCGGTCGGTCGTGAGCGGAACGCAGGTCGCCCAGCGAAACGCCCAGGACGGTGTCAGCATGGTGCAGACGGCGGAAGGCGCGCTCAGCGAGACGACGAACATCCTGCAACGCATTCGCGAGCTGGCGGTCCAGGCTGCGAACGGGACCCAGAGCACCGAGAATCAGGCGGCGCTGAACAATGAAGTGGTTCAGCTCCTTGACCAGATCGACGACATCGCGTTCGACACGGAGTTCAATGGACTGCGCGTGCTGAGCAGTTCGCAGACGGTGACGCTGCAAGCCGGCGCGCAGCAAGGGCAGACCTTGCGTATCGTGGTGCGCGGCGCATCGACCCGCGATTTGGGTGTGAGCGCGGTCCGTGTTTCGAGCGCGGCCAGCGCAGTCGCGGCGATCAGCACGATCGACAATGCGCTGCGTAGCGTGACCACACTCCGCAGCGACCTCGGCGCCTTCCAGAACCGCCTGGAATTCACGATCAACACGCTGGCCATTCAGGAAGAGAATTCGTCCGCGGCCGAGAGCGCCATCCGCGACGCGGACATCGCGCGGGAAACGATCGTTTTCACGCGGAACCAGATTCTGGTGAGCGCGGGCACCTCGGTGCTGGCGCAGTCCAACGTGGTTCCGCAGACGGCTCTGCAGCTCCTCGGGGGCTGAGGTTCAGGGAATTAGGGGATTAGGGAACCCCTGGGAATAGAGGCCGGGGCGTGGGCTCCGGCCAGAGGACGGGTACGTCCAAATGAAAGGAGGTGGAAGCGACACGGACACGTGACGGCGCGGGCCTGTGCAGCCCGCGGCGGCGCGACTGAACGGAATGCAGTACACGCCATGGGGTAGGGATGCCCCATCGTGCCACTCAAGGAGGGTAAAACTATGGGTCTTCGAATTAATACGAATCTGGCGGCGCTGAATGCGGGCCGCATCTTGAATCGGTCGACGAATGCGTTGAACACGAGCCTGGAGCGTTTGGCAAGCGGATTGCGGATCAACCGCGCCGCGGACGACGCCGCGGGCTTGGCCATCGCGGAGGGGTTCCGCTCGGTAGTGAGCGGTACGCAGGTTGCCCAGCGTAACGCGCAGGACGGCGTCAGCCTGGTGCAGACGGCGGAAGGCGCGCTCAGTGAGACGACAAACATCTTGCAGCGCATCCGCGAGCTGGCGGTCCAGGCGGCCAACGGCACGCAGAGCACGGAAAACCAGGCGGCGCTGAACAACGAAGTCGTTCAGCTTCTCGATCAGATCGACGATATCGCGTTCGACACCGAGTTCAACGGCATCCGCGTGTTGAGCAGCTCGCAGACGGTGACGTTGCAGGCCGGCGCGCAGCAAGGGCAGACCTTGCGCATCGTCGTGAAGGGTGCGTCCACCCGCGACTTGGGCGTCAGTGCGGTCCGCGTGTCGAGCGCGGCGAGCGCGGTGGCGGCGATCAGCACGATCGACAATGCCATCCGCAGCGTGACGTCGCTGCGCAGCGACCTGGGCGCGTTCCAGAACCGTCTCGAGTTCACGATCAATACGCTTTCGATTCAGGAAGAGAACTCGGCGGCGGCGGAAAGCGCCATTCGCGACGCGGACATCGCGCGCGAGACGATTACGTTCACGCGCAATCAGATTCTTGTGAGTGCGGGCACCTCGGTGCTGGCGCAGGCGAACGTGTTGCCTCAGACGGCGTTGACGTTGTTAGGGTAGAAGGGTACTCGCCACGCGTAGCCATACGCGTGAGACAGCCCTTCCCACGTTTTTCCTTCCGCATTTGTAGCGGATAGAAGAACAGAGAGCCCGGACAGGCCGAAGGTACCGAGGCCGGCAATGTCTCGTCGCGGTGACGGGTATGGCTGGCCGTTCCCTGAGGCCGGTCCGCTCTGGGAGACGACCTATGGGAGTACGTAGCGTAACGGGACAAGAACTGCGCGTTCTTGCAGACCCGTTGTTGGCACGGACTCCTTCTGGAGGCGTTCCCGCGTCGGCGCCGAAAGAAGTGGCGCCTCAGGCGCCCGAAAGTCCTAAGCCCACGACGACAGAGGCACGTGAAGTTCGCATAGATGCAGGCCCCGAAGCGACGGGGACTCGATTGCGTATCGATCAAGAGAGCAAGCGTATCATCGTACAGATTCTGAATGAGGCCAACGAGGTGATTAAGCAGATTCCACCGGAAGACCTGCTGCGCATCGCGGCCGCGACGCGGAAGCTTCAAGGTCTGCTATTTGACGAGAACGTGTAACGCGCTTTAAGTTGTCCCGAAAAACAAGCCCCGGCGGTGACCCCGCCGGGGCGTTTTCATTGACCCTGAATCCCGAAAGCGAGTTCGCCCGTGGGGGCAAGGAGAGACGAAGACCACTCCCCTTGCCGAGCTTCACTCCAGATTGTCTGGCTGATCCGGATTCCTCACGCGCACCAGCCGCTGATCTCTCAATCCCAATTGAATCAGCAGTTTGCACGACGCTGGCACACCCTCCTTGCTTACGCGGTGTGCGTGTGATAAACCCTCTCGAATCAGCCTGTGGGTCATTGCAAGAGCATATCTCACCGCCCGCTACGCGGGGGGCGGGTAGAGATATGCGGGCTAAAACGTCAGTGCGGCCACGGTCAGCATGCCGAACCCGACGAGGAGCTTCGCGAAGAGTCCCGCCACCTTGCCTAGGGCGGCGCCCAGACCCGTCCACAGCGCATGGTGCATCTGCTTTTCCATTTGGATGTACTCATACAACGCGGCGGCGATGAAAGCGCCCAGGCACGCACCGATCAGCGTGCCCACGATGGGCACGGGAATGATCGGTGTGAACAACACCGCGCCGCCTAGGCAACCCGCTAACGCCGCGATGATGGAGCCGCGTCCGCCGCCGAACTTGGCCGCGCCGTAGCCCGCGGCGGCGGTCTCAAGGACTTCCCCCAACACGGCCAGCGCCGTCATGATGAGCAGTCCCACCCAGCCGAAATGCGTGAAGCCGGTCGCCACCCAGGCAATCACGACAGCAGCTAGAATGATCCAGTTTCCGAAGAGTCCCACGAGGTCCAGCAGCAGACCCACCAGGACGGCCAGTCCGAAGAGGCTCCAGCCGGTGATGGTGAGCGCGGTGTAACCGAGTTCCGAGAGCGAAGCTGCCATGATGTTCCTATTGGGTGAGGGACACCCCGTGATTCGCGGCCGGGAGTGGAATCCCGGCGTGCAAAGCCTGCGCGAAAGGCGGTGTCTGTCCCTGACTCATGCATCGGGCTCTGCACGCACAGGGTATAGCACGCCGCCTCTATGATGCACGAAACGGGCAAAAGGTTTCCTCTTGGCCGAGACTGAGTCGAGGAATTGACATCTCGCTTCAATGACAGGGCCGACAGAAGTCGATGTGCGGGCGCAACATCCCCGGCCCTGCGGGTCACCCCTTCAAAGGGGGAATAATGTGCAGCCCCACGCCCTGGCGCCGCCCAGTTCCGCCTATCCGAAGTACTCTTTGAGCAGCGCGAGATCCAGTTGCGGATACACCGGGAAGCGGTCCAACAGAGTCTTCACCCGCGCGCGGGCCGCCTGATGCGCGGACTCGTCCAGCACGTAGTTGATCTTGCTGGGTTTGCCCGCATTGGTGCCGGATTCGACTACGCCGGGCTTGGTGTTGCTCAGTGCCAGCTTGATGATGGCTGCAATCTCTTTCATCTCGGACACACCCATGCCGAGCGTCGTGATCGCCGGCGTGCCGAGGCGCAGGCCGCTCGTGATCATCGGCGAGTTCTGGTCAAAGGGGATGGCATTCTTGTTCAGCGTGATGCCGCAGTCGCGTAATGCGCTGGCGCCTTGACGTCCGGTGATGCCCAGCGTCGTGACGTCAATCAGCATGAGGTGGTTGTCCGTGCCGCCGGAGACCACGTTCATGCCCTCGTCGATGCAGGCGCTCGCGAGGGCCCGGGCGTTCTCTACGATCTTCGCCGCGTAGGCCTTGAACTCGGGCCGGTTCGCTTCGGTGAACGCGACCGCTTTGGCCGCCATCACGTGGCCGAGCGGCCCGCCCAACACCATCGGGCAGCCCTTGTCCATGTACTCGCCGAACTCGGCGGTGGACAACACGACGCCGCCGCGCGGACCGCGCAGGGTCTTGTGCGTCGTGGACGTGACGACGTGCGCGTGCGGGAAGGGACTGAAGTCGCCCTGGAACACACCGCCCGCGACGAGGCCCGCGAAGTGGGCCATGTCGACCATGAACACCGCGCCGACCTTGTCGGCGATTTGGCGCATGCGCTTGAAATCGATCGCGCGCGGATACGCGCTGTAGCCCGCGAGGAGAATGAGCGGCTTGACCTCTTCGGCCTGCGCTTCGATCTCGTCGTAATCGAGGAGGAAGGTGTCCTTGCTTACGCCGTACGTGTAGGCGTCGAACATCTTGCCGGAGACGTTGTGCCGGTAGCCGTGGGTCAGGTGGCCGCCCGCGGCAAGGTTCAGGCCCAACAGCCGCTGGTTACCCAGCTTCTTCCGGAGGGCTTCCCAGTCCTCGTGCGACATCGCGCCCGGATCTTTCACGTTGAGCCGGTTCATCTCCGGCACCGCGACCCGCGCTTGGAGAATTCCCCAGAACGCGACCATATTCGCGTCGGCGCCGCTGTGCGGCTGCACGTAGGCGTGTTCGCACCCGAACAGTTTGCACGCCTGCTCGCACGCGTAGGCTTCGACATCATCGATGTTGTCGCAACCCTCGTAGAAGCGCGAATGCGGGAAACCTTCGGCGTACTTGTCGGTGAGGAGATTCCCCATGGCAAGCTGCGTGGCCAGCGAGCAATAGTTTTCGCTCGCGATGAGTTTGAGATAACTGCGTTGGTCGGCGAGTTCCTGCACGATGCCCTTCGCAACGCCAGGCGCCACCGCCGCCACGGCGCTGAGGTTCGCGAGATAGCCCAGGAATCCCGAGTCGATGGAGTCCGGGCTGGTTTTCGCCAAATATGCCGCAATCGCGCCGTTAACGGGGGAAGCTTTCACTGCCACAATACGATCTCCTCATCGGGGGCCGTCCGGTCGCGAACAGCCGCCAGTCGCCAGAAGAAACACGTGTCCCATCCACCAGTTTCGGGAACACGGCACCAGTGCCCATGGTATCGCTACGCCGGGTTTGATTCAATGACGCGGTGGTTGAGCGGTGCTGTGCGCGCCTTCAGACACTCCGCTACGAGGTCCCGGGGCAAGTATGGATTTTCGCCACTGGGAGGGCGGACATTCCTGTCCGCCGCACCAACCACCGGCACCATCGGCGCGAGAACTTGGCTACTGCGCTCACACAAAACGCTGGCGGGGTAGAAAACCCGCCCTCCGAAGCTGCGGCTTAGGTCAACCGACGCAACCCCGTGCGGATTGAGCACTGGACGTGCGCGGCCATGCGCCTATCCCGGAACCGGTACGTCCCACTCGGATTGAATCTCCAGAGGGTTTTCCGGACCGATCTTGTAGATTCCTTCCAAAAGCCGTTGTAGGATTGAAATCATCTCGTCGCGGGTGCCTGAGAGGACAACCTCCACAGACGGCGGTGCTATGGCATTTCCATCGGCGTCGATTCGTTCAATGTAAGCCGGGTGCAACCCGAGATCCTGGACCAATACCAAAACAGATTGAGCGTTCATTCGCCCGTTCTCGCCATCGGCGTACATCTCGGCTTCGATATTACCCGAGTCCTTCCGGACTTCCAGGCCGTACTTCTCGCCCACTGGACGAATCGTGAAACGCCACCTTGGCACGGACGACGTCTGTACTTTTCTCAGACGCGGCTCTATCTGGTCATATCCACCGGATTCGTACACGACCGGCGGATTGGAATGCCCGACAGCATTTCTGGAGAAAGTAACGGAACTCTTGTCAGTTCCCACCATCACCAGCGTCCGTGACCGAAATGCGAAGTGATAAACCGAAAGCGCGAGGGCGGCGGTCAGTACAAGGGCGAGGGCGACACCCGCGAAAGAAATCAGCACAATGAGCCGCGTTCGATTGCGCTTCATGGCTCTACCCTGCTCTTGCCGGCGACAGGTGGCGGAGCGGACCGTGGCAATACGAGGCTGCCCTGAGCAGATTCAAGATGGAGATGCGCGACGACATCGACTTCGTCCCCCGTGCGTAGCCAGACCGCCCCATTCTCCAAGGCGCGGGGCAGGGCTAATGGCTGTCATAGTATCGCTCTCGACAGGCAGTCATGCAACTGACTTGGTGAGAGGCGACCCGCCGGCGGAGCTAACACCCGTCCCCTTCAATACACGTTGTGGAAGAACCGCGTCATATGAAAGAAGAGCGGGGCGACGTAGATGAGGCTATCCATGCGGTCGAGCAGGCCGCCGTGGCCGGGGATGATTGCGCCCATATCCTTGATGCCGAGGTCGCGTTTGATGACGCTGATCGACAGATCGCCCAACAGCCCGCCCACGCCCACGATGATGCCGGTCAGGACGCATTCCACAGCGCCAAAGTGGGGAAATGAGAAGTGGAGAATCCATGGCAGCGCCATGGACACGGCAAGCGCGCCGAGGAACCCTTCCCACGTCTTGTTGGGACTGATGGTCTTGCGCAGCTTGTGGCGGCCGAAGGTCTTGCCACAGGCGTACGCGACCACGTCGTTGAGTTCGACGGCCAGCAGCAGAAACATGATGTAGCCGTAGGCGTGGCGGGAGTTCGCGAGAAAGATGAAGTGGCCGAACATCCAGCCGATGTAAATGAAACCGACCACGGCGAGCGCAATCGTCTGGAGTTGGCCCTGCGCGCGATCGCGTACGATCGGGACAAACAAGATGATCGCCACCACGTAAACGGGTAAGACGATGAAGAGACCGTACCAGCCGGGTACGCCCAGCCGCGGATCATAAATCAGCGAAACGAGGCCTGCGGCGATGATTCCCGCGTAAACCACGCCGGTCATCCCCCAATCGCGGTAGAGACCCGTGGCGCGCGCGAATTCCTTGAACGCGAATACGGCGATCGTCGTGAAGAACACGATCACCGCCTCGCGCCCCAGGAAGATGCACCCCAGAAACAGCGGCACCATGATCAGCCACGCGCGGTAGGCTTTCCAGGGGTGGGTCATATCTTTCTTTAGAACCCACTTCAAAACGGCAATCGCGATCCCGCCAAGGATCAGCAGACCCGCGCCTAGCGTGAAGTAGACGCGAAAGATATCGCTGTGCAAGGCCGCACTCGGCGTCATGCGTTTGCCTCCTGTTTGTTCTTGGCCCTGAGCGCGCGCATGATGCGCGCCAGGCGAACCCAGATGGTTTGCACGCATCCCGCGATGATCGTGAGATGCGTCCAGTCCAACACGGTCAGGCCGCCGTAGTGGATGCGGCCCCCGCCCCACCAAAGCAGACCAAGTGTAATCCACGCGCCGGCGTGCAGGGCCACCATGCGCCACGGCTTTGCCATGATGCCGCTGAATTCGCGCTGCACCCCCACCGCTTGGCCGAACATACCCACGTATGCGACGAGCAGCGCGAAGAGGGCCGCCCAGTATCCGCTCACGACGTGGCACAGCCCGCTGTGGGCCACGCCCACGAAGATCAGCACATCCGACACGCGGTCCGGTAGATCGTTCAGGATTTCCCCGCGCAGGCTCGCCTTCCCCGAAGCGAGCGCGACCATGCCGTCGAGCATGTTGAACCAGAGGCGGAGGTAGCAGAAGCCGACGCCAAGAATAAGCAGGGCGGGCAAGCGCTCCGCCTGCCAGAAGCATAGCGCAGCCGCCGCGGAAGCCGCGATGGACGCATAGGAAATTGTGTCGGGGTGGATGCCTGCCTTCACGCAAATGCGCACCGCCCCGTTGGCCGTGCTGCGCAAGGTGCCGGCAATGGGACGCCGCGACGCCGGTTGATACTCAGGCATAGGGTGCCTTTCTAGTAGCCCAGACTCCAGAAGCACTCAGATTAGACCCAAAAAGATGCGCGCTGATGGGATGACAGGCGAGGGCGCGCGCGTCCGATAGGACGGATCCGACGAATCGGTCCGATCGGGCAGGCGCGCCTGGGAACAGGTGCGGACACGCAGGATCTGCAGACGCAGGTGGGCGATCGGGCAAGCGCGTGTGGGACAGGCGCCCTCGCCTGTCTCTTCCAAGGTCTCGGTGTATTCCTTGAAGATGCAGGCGAGACGCCTGCGCTAAATTTCGTCCGCTCCAATTCTCCGGCACCATGGCGCGATTCATATCTTCTTCGATGCCTCCGCTGACGATGCAAGCGCAAGCACAGCGCTTCGCAGATCCTCAGCGATGTGCAATGCGGATTCCTTTCCCGGTTTCAATTGGCTGTAGTTGCGGGCCGCCCCGATGGTGAGGCGCACGCGGTGGGGCTTGGGAAGCCGGTGGCCCTTGCCCCATGCGCGGTGCGCACCTTCCAAATAGCACGGCACAACCGGCACATCCTTGCCCGCGACGAGCAGACCAATACCCGGCTTGAACTCGCACAGCTCGCCCGAAATCGAGCGCGTGCCTTCTGGGAAGATCACCAGCACGTTTCCGGGATTCTCCAGCAGCCGCTGGCACAGGCCGAGGCTGTGGCGGATGCTGACCTGCCGGTCGAACGGCAAGGCGTTCACCACGATCGCCGCGATGGCCAGCCGCGGCACGCTCACGAAGAAGTAGTCTTGCGCGGCGGCGGGAAACACGCGATGCACCTTGCGTAATGGAAACGCGGAAATGAGACACATCACGTCGAGATGGCTGGCGTGGTTTGCGACGAGCACGAACGAGCCTTCGCGCGGGAGGTTCTCTCTCCCCAGGATTTTGAACCGGTGATACAGCCGCAGCCCCGTGCGCAGCAGAAGCATCGCGGCGAGCCGTGCGCCGTACACCAGCATATCGGGCTCGCGCGGAAACTGCCGCAGCCGCTCGATCACATTGCGATCGATATCTTGCGCAGAATCGTATTCCCAAGGTTCCAATGCAACGTCACCATTTGGCCGAGTGAGAATGTCCGAAAACGTGCCTTACAGGGCAGAGTGTACGCTGGGCGGTTTATCTGCCGCAATCATTTTGTGTGCCGCGCGCGCGGTATGCGTTGTTTGAAGGATGGATGTTTGAAGGATGGATCTTGCTTTGCGCAGCCGTGCCGGATAGTGTTAGCAACAGCAACAGTCATGAACGGCGTGGGAACCTCCCGTGTCATTGGCCAACAGCGGCGCGAGCTGCATGAGAATAACCACAAATAGTCCGGCCTCACTTCAGCGCGCCGGAATGCTTATCGTCCTGCTCGCATGGATTGGCCTTCCGTACATGCCTGTCCACGGGGGATCCGTGTGCCATGCGGACGAGCCGGATGCCACGCCGGTGTCGCCCTCCTCATCCGACGTGACGCATGCGCCTTCCGCGCTTCCCAACATTCTGATCGTACTCATCGACACGCTGCGCCCCGACCACCTTGGGTGCTACGGCTATGCGCGCGATACCTCGCCCCACATCGATGCTCTCGCGGCGGAGGGTGTCCGCCTCACGAAGATGATCAGTCAGTCATCGTGGACCCGGCCCGCGGTCGCTTCGCTGTTCACCAGCACGTATCCGTCCGTACACGGGGCGGTTGATCGCGCGGACATCCTGCCTGAGGAGATGATTACGCTCCCGGAGATACTCCAGGGCGCCGGATACGAGACGGCCGGGTTCATGACCAACCTCAATTGTCTTCCCATGTGGGGGTTCGGCGCAGGTTTTCAATCCTTCGTGGAGATCGACGCCAACGCGGTTAGCGGCACCAAGGACCAGCGGGCCGCGGACGCCGTGATCGAAGCGCTACGCGCAGCGGCGAGGCAACCCTGGTTCTACTACGTTCATTTCTTCGGCCCGCACACGCCATACGATCCGCCCGTGCCATTCAACACGCGATTCCTTTCGCAGGAGTCTCAAGGGGACGCCGCCGCGGCGGAAGATGCTCGCCAGATCGCGCTCTATGATGGCGCCATCGCGTTCAGCGACGAGCAGTTCGGCCGCATCGCGGCCGCCCTGAAGGACCTCGGGATGTATGAGGACACGCTGATCATCGTCGTGGCCGATCACGGCGAGGCCTTGGGCGATCATGGCGGATGGGGCCACGGCACCACGCTCTACGATGAACAGATTCGCATCCCCTTCGTCGTGAAACTCCCACGCGGCCAAACATCCATCGGCGTACGCGATGGCCTCGCGGAACTGATCGATGTCGCGCCGACTGTGCTGGACTTCGCGGGGCTTCCCGCGCCCGAGGCCTTCCAGGGGCGTTCCTTGCGGGACATGCTGAATGGCGCTCCCGCGCAGGATCGGCCTGCCTTTTCTTCCCTCCTGCTGGCGGACAACAACCTGTATTCCGCGCGAGACCCGCGGTGGAAGTACATCTTCGACGTGACCGCGCAACGGCCCGCCTGGTTCGACACGTGGGCCGATCCCGCGGAACTCCGCCCCTTGAAGCAAGGACCGCTTCCTGTCGCTCCGCTGGCCGAATACGCGGCCCGGGTCGCATCCACAAGACGCGAGGGTCTTCACATTCTCGTGACGGGCAGTCTCGACGAAGCACGCACAATCGCTGGGACGCTGAGCGGGTCCGGCATGGGGGCGTTCCAGCTCCGGTATACCGCGCGGAACGGCGACGCACAGATGGACGGCGACCGCCTCAGATTCCGCATCACCACAAGCCCGGGCGCGGATGCGCCCACGGCCCTACCGCTCTGGTATGAGGAAATCGGCGAAGTGAACAACGCGCACCTGGTCATTCAGGTGGACCCGGCGTCCGTGCTCATCGCGTCTCTCACCTTGGATGACAAACCCATTCCCGCGGAGGTCGTGCGCCTCGGTGCGAATCGGCGCAATGCCGCGCTGGAAAGCGCAACGTTGCGTGTCAGCGACCTGGAAGCGGATTCGGAAGCGTTCTATCCAAGTGCCCTGCCGCAAACGCTCGCCGTCTACATCTGGTACGTGCCGCCCGTGGATACCGTGCCCGATGAGGCGCTCGATCCGGACATGGCTGACGCGATGAAGGCCCTCGGATACATTCACTGATACTCGGGGAAACCCTGCGGCTACGTGGCCGTACCGCCGGATTTCGCCTGCATGTAGACTTCTTCGTACGGTTGCACGACGACGAAACCGTCGCCATCGAAGGCCATCTGGACGGACTCGCCGCTGCCCCGCCCGAAGAATGTCTTGAGACTGATATCCGTCTTGAATGAGGGTTGCAGCGTGCCGGACCAGGCAATCGTCGCATTCGGATCGGTGTAGACCGGCTGCCCGGGCGTGACGCGCAAGGTCAGCGGATCGTAGTGCGACGTGATGGCCACCATGCCGGTTCCTTCGAGGCGCACATTGAAGAGGCCCCCCGCGAGCATGGCGGCTACCTTGCGCATGAGTTTGATGTCCCATTCTATCGACGGCTCAAATGCGAGCAGGTCATTGCCATTCACGTGGACGGCCTGGTTCTCGAGCCGCAGGATGATGACCTTCTTGCCCGCGTCCGCGAGATAGACGGAGCCTTCTCCGGTCATCTTGGTGAGCTTGGTCCCCTCCCCGGTGAAAGAGCGTTTGAGCAGTTTGCCGACGCCATGCTCGAGCACGCCTTCGCGGGTGAACTTCACGTCACCGCGATAGGCCACCATCGCGCCCGTCTTGATCCACGCGGTACCGCGCAGGTTGATTTCGAGCAGACGATCCGTCTCCAGTTCGAATAGGCCCTGCCCCCGATCCTGTTGGCCCGTTTGTTTCACAAACTCATCAAGCGAATAGCGCGCCATGGCTGGGTGTCCTCCATTGGGTTTCCGGCTCCGTTCGGCTGCAAGAGCCTGTTTGCTTTAGCGCCTGGCCTCACAGTCTTTCTATTGGGAGCTTCTATCTTATACCCAATTAAGACACAGGCGAGGGCGCCTGTGCCACACGCGCTTGCCCTGCCTGTAGGGGCTCCTCCATTCTTGCCGTCCTTGGTTTGCACGAAGCTTCAAGGAGTTTCAGAAAAACGAAGGAGAGTAGATAGACGTGTGGCACAGGGGCCCTCGCCTGTGTCTACGACGGGTTCTCCCCCAGCGTTTCTCTGGAACACCTGAAGCCCGACTGCCGACTAGGCATGGAAGAAAGGAAGTACCAGCAAAGGCTAAGCAAGCGCGTGTGGCACAGGCGCCCTCGCCTGTGTCTTCGTTGGTGGGTGGTCCGGGTGCATCTGCGACATCTGAGGGCGCACTCATTGATTACGTCTGGACATCGCCTTCTTCCTGCGCTACGCTGAGAGCCTTGTTGCGGAGTTAAGGGTTTGGGTTTTCGCATGGCTACGCAGTTCATCGATCGCGTGCAGGACACGATCCGCGCGCACAACATGGCCGCGCCGGGGGACCGCGTCCTCGCGGCGGTCAGTGGCGGTCCGGACTCGGTGTGTCTGCTGCACGTGCTGCTGGAGCTGGGCTTTGCCGTGGAAGCGGCCCACCTCGATCACCAGACGCGCGACGGCGAGAGCGCGGCGGACGCGGAGTTCACGCGCGGGTTGTGCGAAAAACTGGGTGTGCCGCTGCACGCGACGTCCCGCCCCATTGCCGCCGAGGCGGAGCAGTCGCCGCTTTCCTTCGAGGAGTACGCACGCAATGCGCGCTATGCGTTCCTGACTGCGACCGCACAAGCCCAAGGTATCTCTATCATCGCAACGGGACACCACGCGGACGACCAGGCGGAGACAGTCCTGATGCGCGTGCTGCGCGGCACGTCGCCCGGAGGTTTGGCGGGCATTCCGCCCGTGCGCGTGTCGGGAACAGCTCGAATCATACGGCCTTTGATCGCGGTGTACAGGCGCGACATCTTGGCCTACCTCAGCGAACACGAGCTTTCTTATCGGACGGACAAATCGAATGCGGACTACTGCTACCTGCGCAACAAGGTAAGAAATCTCTTGATACCTGAACTCGCTACTGCATACAACCCGGGCCTTCCAGAGGCGCTGGCGCGGCTGGCAGAAGTGCAGCGGGCCGAAAATGAGCTTCTGGACGAAGCGGCGTCAGACTTTCTTGAACGGTGCTTCAGCGCGGGCCGCATCGATCGCGGTGCGTTCACGAGCGGCGCGTTGGCATGCCAACGGCGCGCGATCGTCGCGATTGGCTGGCGCTATGGCGTGGAATGTCCCTTCGATCGCGTCGAAGCGGCGCGCGCCTTCATCATGGAAGGTGCCACAGGCGCTTCCTGCGATCTCGGCGGCGGCGTGACGTTGCGTAACTCCCGCGATCGCACCGACGTGCTGACCGGCGCCCCCAGAACCGATGACCGCGTGATCGCGCTTGCTGTCCCGGGCGAAACCCCTGCCTTTGGCCGGGTGTTTCGGGTCCGGGAAATTGACGCGCGGGTGATCAAGTCCTTGATGCGCTACTGCTCGCCCACACGGCAGGTCCTTGACGCGGACGCCGTGACCGAACCACTCTTTGTGCGTTTCCGGCGCCCTGGCGATCGCTTCATCCCTTACGGCATGTCAGGAACCAAAAAGCTACAGGATTACTTTGTGGATGCGGGAGTGCCCGCGACGGAGCGTGACAGTATCCCACTTCTTGCGTGCGGTGACAAAATCGCGTGGGTGGTGGGATATGCAGTGGCCACGCCGTTTGCCGTGAAGAAAGACGAAGGAAGAATTCTGGAGGTGGAGGTGGTGGATGCGACTGAGTGAGCGGCCGCTGATCGCGCAGGCGGAAATTGACGAATGCGTGAAGCGCCTTGCGCGCGACATCGCCGCGCGGCATCAAGACGGTCGAGGCCTTGTCCTTGTCGTCGTGCTGAAAGGCGCCACCATCTTCGCGGCGGACCTCATGCGCTGTCTTGACGTGCACCCGCTGCGGATCGAGTACATCCGCGCGAAGAGCTACGACGGCACGCATTCCATGGGCGAAGTGGAACTCATCGTGCTGCCCGACCTGTCGGTCGCCGGGCAGCGCGTGCTCGTGGTGGAAGACATCCTCGATACCGGGCGCACGACCACAGCCATCCTGAGTGCCCTTGAGAATGCGAATCCCGCATCACTGGAGTTGTGCACGCTGCTTGACAAACCGTCCCGTCGTGTCGTTCCCGTGGACGCTCAGTACGTGGGGTTCTCCATCGACGATCATTTCGTCGTGGGGTATGGATTGGACTACCGCGAAGCATATAGAAGCCTGCCCGAGATCTACGTGCTGGAACCATCCAACGGATGAACGGCCAATACAACGCTACTCGTATCGGGAATCACGTGGCGGCCTCCACATCCCCCTCGGCCCTGCGGGCCTGCCCCCTTCAAAGGGGGACCATGAACGCGTGCCCTTCGGGCCGCGCGTTCTTCAGCAATTGGTCTACGTGTCGTCCTCAAGAATTCTGCAAGTATATAAATATAGTGTTGCGCATGTCCCCCTTTGAAGGGGGTGAAGGGGGATGTTCTTCATCTTCACCGAACGCTCAGCGAGGCACCTGGATCGACACCCCATGGCGGTGCAGCAGAATGGTGTCCTGGTTGGTCGCCCCGTCCTTCTGAATGCTCAGCACGTTGTGCGAGGTCGAGCGGATGTTCTGGTCCGCGTAGGCGCGCGCCGCCGCCTCATTGTCGAACACCTCGATCATCACGTTGTCGTACACGTCGCACTCCGCGCGAATACGGCGCCCGAGGTCCGAGATGTCCGCATCGCTCAAACCGGGCGCGATGGCGCAGATTAGCCCGCGCAAGGAGGGCACGCCGTCCGGCAGGTTCTTGACCTCCTCGGGTGATCGCCCCCACTCCTTGACGGCCAGATACTCCTTCTCGCCATAGTTGACCTGTTCGCCCGCCATCGCGGCCAACGCCTCGACCGCCTGTGGCGAGAGCTGCGCGTCCCGCGGGCCAGGATCGGACGGCGCCTGCACCGCGCCCGACGGCTGCGTCGTATACGCCCGCGCGATCTCCTCGCGCAGGCGCCGGTTCTCTTCCTGCAGATCGCCGACCACATAGGAAACGGTCAGGTCGACGGTGTCCTGCAGCCGTTTCACCTCCGCGCGCAATTCATCCAGTTCGCGCTGCAACTCCTCGTAGCGTGAATCCTCCGATTGGGACGTGTGTGTGCTCGCTTCGGCGGGGGGCACTTCCGCAGTCACCTTCGCACGCAGGTTCTCGAGAGAGGCATTCAACTCGTCGATAGGACTCTGGGAAACGGCCGGAGGCGGTGGTTCAGGCGCGGTGTACACCTCCTGCGCGAGCAACTGCGCGGCAAGCTCCGCTTCGACGCGCTGGGCCGCATCGGGCGGTTCACACCCGATCAGCAGCAGGGCACAGCCCAGCACCGCGAAGACTAACGCGCCGTTTCGCATGAGAAGATATTCCATGACCAAGAAACGCACTCCATCTGCCGCAAGTTGACGCGCGACCGCGCCCGCGCTCAAATCACTTCGAGGGCGTCGCGATCCGGCAGCGCGGGGAATGCCGCGTGCGGCTCCGCCTGGTACCAGAAAGCCACCGAGGCCATGTCATCCTGATTGGGTAGATACCGTTGCCCACTGCGCCAACCAAGCGCCTGGATCGTGACCCGGAGATCCTGTTCGAAGCGGATCGGGTCCATGATGTGCCACCGGTACAACCCAAAGCGCTGCTGCGACTGGTACGTGCCATCTGGACGGATCACCTGCGGCAGCCCCGCGTACGCGCTGCAGAACTCCGTGTAGCGGCCGTCGCGATCGAAGTTGTAGGACCCGCAGAAGTAGTCTTCCGTGCCCGTGCCGCAGATCGTGGGCCACTCGCGGTCGCCATCCATGTAAAACTTGATCTCGCCTTCGCCCCACCAGCCGGTGTTGTTCACCTGCCACGCCATGTACGTGCCCACGTAGTGCCCATGTCCGCGCACGCCATCGAGGATCGTGTAGACATCCTTGTAGGGCAGCGGATTCACCCTGCGGAACTGCGCATGGAAGTATCCGGCATCCTCGGGCACCTCGGTGAGCGTGTAGTTGATCTGGTAGTAGAGGACCATCTTCTCCTGGGCGATGTTCTCGAAGGTGATCCGGCAGCGTTTGCGGAACGGCATCTCCCAATAGCAGTTGAAGGCGCTTCCCGGATTCACGCACACCGCGAGCGAATTCACCTGCGCGTAGCGGCACCAGCCCATGCAGAAGAAATCGCCCACCGGCGTCTCCACGCTCGGCGATTCCTCGCCATCCCAATAGATCCGCAGAATCGAGTGCCGCCAATGCCCCGTCGGCGTCATCCAGATCTGTTGGATCGCCCCGGGACCCTCGATGTCCGCCAACTCGAAAGTCTGGCCCGCCTCAATCGCGACCGACGGCGAGATCTTCCAGCCCCGGCCCAGGTCGCGCGCGCATGCCGCACCCGTGCCCTCCGTGGCCATGCCGCCCTGGCCCTTGGCCCCGGTGAAATTCTCCGGAGAGATGGACCGGGTTTTGGCGTGCGACAGGCGTGACAGGTTCCCCAGACTCAGATTCAAACCGTTGTACATGTGCGGCCTCCATCCAATGATGGCGCCCATCATAATCCATTTGGCCGCCGCAACGTCAGCCCCGCAAGATTCTCTCCGCGGGAGGATTGCGAATGTCTTGCTATGAGTGTGGCAGGCCTGGCCTGTGTCAGGTTAGGGCCCGGTTTGACACGCGGCTGGAAACTTGAGACGATCCTCCGATGTCATGCTGCGGATTTGTCCTGGATCTTCTTGTACGGCAGGAAAGGCACTACTGATGTTCAAGCGATCAGTCTTCTCGGCACTCGTGATACTCGGCGCACTCGCCGCGGGCGTGGTGCAGGCCGTGGAAGAGGAAGTGAAGGACTCCATGCGGATCACGCGGGACATCCCGTACGCCGACCCCTCGCCGGCAAAGCCAGGCCTCAATCAACTGGACATCTACAGACCCAAGGATGGCGAAAACCTGCCGGTTCTCATCTTCATCCACGGCGGGTCGTGGCGCTACGGCGACAAACGTTTTGTCAGCGACAAACCCGCGTTTTTCACGTCGCAGAAGTTTGTCTTCGCGAGCGTGAATTATCGCCTCGCGCCGGAGGTGACCCACCCCGTCTACGTGCAGGATGTCGCGAAGGCCATCGCCTGGCTCCAGGCGCACGTGGCCGAGTATGGCGGAGACCCGAAGCGCATGGTGGTCATGGGCCACTCGTCTGGCGCGCACCTGGCCGCGCTCGTGGCAACCGACGATCGCTATCTCCAGGAGGCGGGCAGCGGCCTCGACGCGCTTCGCGGCGTTGTCCTGCTCGATGGTGGCGGCTACGACATCCCCAAGATGGCCAACAGCGGCGAGCCCTTCGCGAAGGGCCGCTACGAGAAGGCGTTCACCGACGATGCCGCGGTTTGGAAGGACGCATCCCCCATCACGTATGTCGCGCCGGACAAGGGTATCCCGCCGTTTTTGCTGGTGCACGCGGGGAAGCGCCAAGCCTCCGCGGACCAAGCGAAGGAATTTGCCGCGGCGCTCCAAGGAGCAGGCGTGCGCGCGGAAGTCTTTCACAATCCCGATAGGAATCACGTCACGTTGAACAGCGCCATCGGCAAGGACGGGGACGCGACCACGAAGGCGATTCTGTCTTTTGCCAACTCCGCTGTGAACCCCGCGCCCAGCGAGTAACGAAACGAGGAAACCATCGACATGCTGACCGCCGAAGAAATCGCGCGTTACCACGAACAGGGCTTCCTGGTGTTTGAACGGCTGATCCATGGGAAGATGCTTGCCCACTACCTTGGCGTTCTGCGCGAGGCTGTGGAACGCAGCCGCACCTTGAAGCCCGATCGCCACTGGACCTTCGAACTGGACGCGGACGGGCAGGTCCGTCCCGAGCACATGTTGCACAAGATCCAGGGGGTCTGCGTGGCCGTGCCCGAGATCCTGAATCTCGCGCGCGAAGCCGTAATCGTCGACCGCGTGCAACCGCTGCTCGGACCGGAGATCGATGTGTTCGGCACGAAATTCTTCCCCATGCTGCCGGGCGGCGGTACTTCGACGAAGTGGCACCAGGACAACTTCTACTTCGACACATGGGCCGAAGACATCGTGACGTGCGGCATCTACCTTGAAGACACCGACCGCGAGAACGGCTGTCTGAAGGTGATCCCCGGCAGCCACCGGGAGGGCCAGCACGAGCACGTGCGCGATGTGGGCAGCTACGGCAGTTGGGTGGAAGTGGACGAATCGCGGGCGGTTCACCTGGAGATTCCGGGGGGGACGGTAATCCTGTTTTCCGCGAATTTGCTGCACGGTGCGAATCCAAACCGTTCCGCGCGTAGTCGATATAGCACGGCGTGGCATTATGTGCCGGGCCTGATGGAACTGGCCCAGTTCCGGCGAGGGGAATATGAAGACCGCCACTTGGTGCGCGCGGCTCCCTCGGTCGCCGAGGCGTAACCCGCGTGAATTGCCGGGACCGCCGCTCGTCTGATCAGAATAATTCACGCTTCCGAGCGAAGGAGTACCTTATGCGCAAAGTGTTGACCTGCACACTGTTAACCATGCTCGCGCTATCTGTTGGCGCAGCTTACGCCCAGGAACCGACCCTCGAATCCGTGGAGACCGCTATCGACGAGGCCTGGCAGAAGGTCAACACGTTCACCGCCAACATGACCATGGACATGACCGTCCCCATGGGTCCGATGAGCGTCAAGTCAAACGCCACGGGCCAGGTCGAGTTCATGCGGGTTGGGGATGGCCAGCGATTCCGCATGGAAATCGTGAACAAGCTCGGCGGCAACATGCCCATCCCCGGCGGCGCCATGGAACAGAAGGTGCTCAGTGTGTACAACGGCGAACTCATCTACAACGAGATGGAAGCCATGGGCATGAAGAAGTACTCGAAGGCCAAGCCGAAAGACGGCTCGAATGACCCCATGGGCGGGAAGGGCGTTGTCGATTCCCTGCGCAAGAAAGGCGAAGTGAAGCTCCTGCCCGATGAGGAACTCAACGGAGCGAGCACGTATGTGCTTGAGGTCATCCCGAACGAGCAAATGAAGAAGGAAGGTCCTATCAAGCCCAGCAAGGCCAAGTTCTATATTGCCAAGGATTCCGGAATCCGGTTGCGGACCGATATGTTCGACGCCGAGGGCGCCACCCTCATGACGACGAGCTATACGGACGTGAAGGTGAATCCGGAACTCGACCCGAAACGCTTCGAGTACACCCCACCCCCCGGCGTGGAAGTGATCGACATGGGCGACGGCATGAAGAAGCGGCCACTCTTCTGAGAAGAATCGGACCGATGGGACCGATCGGACCGATCGGTCTTGGAATCCCGGCCCACAGGGCCGGTCACATAACTGCCATGCTTCCCATAATTCCCATCCCGCGCTGCTACGCTTTCAGCGCCAAGATGCCATTGGCCGAAACCGTAACCACCGGTCCCACGGTCTTGCCGGTCAGCAGGTCCGGAAACTCTCCGGGGAGCCGCAGGGTCTGCCGTTCGCCCGAGTGGTTGATCAGAAACACGAAACGGCCGTCTTTGCCCTTGCGTTGGGTGATCTCAACACCTTCCGGGATTCCTTTGATCCGGTACTCCGGCATAAGGCCGCCGATGAAACGCTCCAGCATGTCCTGCGGCAAATACGCACCCAGGTAATACACATGCCCCTTGCCGATGATGCGCTGGGTGATGGCGGCCTTGCCCTTCAGACGCCCCTCGGCGTACTCGGCCACCGGCTGGGCCGTGACGCACTCGAGCGATTCCAGCCATCTGCCTACCCTGCACTGCTGCGCGATCAACGCGCCCCGCGCGAAATTCAGCGCAACCTCCCCACCGCCCGGAAACGCGAAGATCTCGTCCACGCGCGCCCCGGCCAGCTCCTGAAATGCGCCGGGCGGCCCACCACTGGGACACGCGCCGCTGGCCGTGCGCGAGCCGGACTGCGGGGTGAAAACGAGCGTGCCGCCTTCTTTCACATAGGCTTCCAACTGCGCGGCGAGCGCTTCATCCGCGATCGCCAGGCACGGCGCAATCGCGGCCGCGTAACCGCTCAACGGCGCGTTGGGGGAGACGATGTCGCAGACATGCCCCGTCCGCTTTACCGCGCGATACAGCGACACGCAATGCGCGTCGTAGTCGAAATCCGCGGCGCCAGGCTGCCGCTCCATGACCCAGCCGATCTCGTAAGAGCGCAGCAGCGCGATCTTCGCGTCGATGCGTGTATCAAGCATCTGCCCGCCCGCGTTGGCAAACTCCTCGCCGGCCCGGGCCAACTCCTTGTAACGCCGCCGAGGGGCGCCGTCCCAATCGAGGACCCCGTGCAGGAACTGCTCCGCGCCGAAGCGCGCGGTGCGCCACGGATGGAAGCACACGCCGTCCGCGCCGTTGGCCACCGTCTGCCACGCCCAGCGCCGCAGATCGCCGGGTGCGGGCGCTTCGCCCATTACACCGTCGGCAGCCGAGGAACCCGCCGGTTGCGCGGCCGTCCAAAACGTGTCCTTAAGCGACCGCGTGAGTTCCAGGTGATACGACGTGCGCGCCGGGTCTTCGGGCAGGGAATGGGAGTTGTCCCAGGAGAGGAAGTCCACGAGTTCGGCGTGTGCCGCGTAGTCAAGTTCGCCGGAGCACGTGCGCGCCGCGAGTGTGATGAAATGTTCCGCGCAATGATGCCGTATAAGGTCGCGCTGCCGCTTGCAGAATGCGAGATGCGTACCGGACGAGAATCGCGCGAAGTCGAGCCAGTGCCCGGGATTGGGTCCGTCGGGTGTGGCGCGCGGTAGCGGGACGTCGTTCCAATTGCGGAATCCAAAACCCCAGAACGCCGTGCCCCACGCCTCATTGACGCGCTCGATGGTCTCGTACTTCGCGAGGAGCCACTGGCGGAAGGCCTTTTCGCAGTGCTCGCAATAGCAGCGGACCGTGCTGTGGCAACCCGGCGAGCTGTGCAGTTGCCAGCCGATCACGCCCGGCACGCTCGCGTAATGCCGCGCGAGTTCCTGCACGATCGCGTCGCACAACAACAGATACTCGGGCGCGTTCAAACAGCAATGATGGCGCGCGCCGGGGTTGCTGCGCAGACCGTGCGCGTCCATCTGCAAGATGTGTGGGTGTCTCGCGAACACCCACATCGGCGGGACCGCCGTGGGCGTGGCGAGCACGGTGTCGATCCCCTCCTTGTGGAACGCCTCGACGGCGCGGTCCATCCACTCGAACTTGAAGCGGCCCTGCTCCGGCTCGAAGGCGCACCACGCGTAGTCGCCCATGCGGACCACGTTCACCCGTGCCTTTACCATGAGCTTGATGTGTTCCGCCGTTTCCTCGGGAGTCCACTGCTCCGGACAGTAAGTCGCGCCAAACCGCAGCATAAACCTTCACCTCCTTGCCAGTGCCCAGCAGGATACCACAGCGCCCGCGTGCGGCAAGGTTTCTCAGTTGACTCCAGCAAGCGTAAGGAAACTGGACCGAGAAGGATAGAAATGGGATGGAAATCCAGCTGTCCGACTTATGTGTGGGCAATCCTTCGTACTTTGACATAACTTGCCCACATTGCGCCACGCTTGCCGCGGGTGATCCGTGAGCAAGGACGCCACTTGGACACGTGGACTTGTTCGGAATTGACAATTCCTGTTGACAACTTTTCAGATCAGTGCTAGGGTTTAGAAGGGTGAACTGGGGTTCGGCTTTGGTGCGGCATGATCTCCGAAAAAGGGTCCACCGAAAACCCACCGGGGCAAGCGACGCGCAGGAACGCTTGCATCCGCGGACCAATCTCGGTCAAGTGCCACCATCCGTTCCTTCGGGGAAACCATGACGGAACTCCACGTGACGACTCTGTGCCCATAGGGAAAGGAGGTGATGCCGGCGTCATCAGACATGATCTGCTCTTCGCTCGGAAAAGGCAGTTCTGTGTGTTGGCTAGTTAGAAGACAAAGAGAAGGGAGATTTGTACAGTATGAACGTTAGACGATTCGGCTTTACACTGATCGAACTCCTGGTAGTGATCGCTATCATCGGCATTCTGGCCGCAATCCTCCTCCCCGCACTGGCGCGGGCCCGCGAGGCCGCGCGTCGTGCTTCCTGCCAAAACAATCTCAAGCAGCATGGTATCGTGTTCAAAATGTTCGCAAATGAGAGCCCAGGTGAAGTATTTCCTCGCCGGGGAACCCGGTTCTGGAACACGTTCAACTTGGCTGCGGTCGGATACGGTGCGAGCCTGGAACGCGCATATGAACTGGAAGAATTGTATCCCGAGTATTTGACAGATCTTCACATCCAGTTCTGCCCGTCCGACCAGGACTTCGCGCTGTCCCAGTTGCCGAACTTCGAGTGGAATACCTCGGGGATGAAGCTCCTCCGCACGGTTGGGCCCGGCTGGAACACGTCAAACGATCAGTATGTGAAGGACAAGGTGTCTCCCGCGGGAGGCGGTAGTCAGTACTGCGACCCGGCCCTATTTGACCAGGCATTGAACTGCTACTACCACGGCGGATACTGGTCCTACAATTACTGGGGCTATCTGATTGAGGGCAAATGGTTCCAGACTCCAAATGATGTGTTTCTGTTCTTCGCGAGCAGTTCCACCGCACCCCAGGCACTGGATTGCCGGAGTGCGGCGTGCCCGCAAGGCCGAGGCTGGTATCAGAACCGCGAACAAGACGCGACAATAGCGCTGTCGACCGGGACGGTCGTCGCCAAACGCTTGCGTGAAGGCATCGAGCGGTTCAGCATCACCGACATCAACAACCCGGCAGGTTCCGCAGCCGCACAGTCGGGCATTGCTATCATGTGGGACAACTCATACAGCAGCCAGGGTGCCGTCGGCGCCGGCGCCGGGGGAAATACCTGGAATCACGTCCCGGGCGGTGCGAACATTCTGTATATGGATGGGCACGTCGAATTCGCCAAGTACCCGCAGGAAACCGGCAGCAAGAACTTCATGATGACCCCGGAGGCGCATACGGACGGCTACATCTTTGCCCCGTAAGCTAGAATTGCTTCATAGTCCTTGAGGTTCAAGTGCAGACCTAATGCACATGGTGAACTTGGGGAGAGTCGTCAAGACTCTCCCTAAGATTCCCTATTCTCGGGCACGGGCGGGAGGCCGTGGTCTCACGGTGCCGCCCCCCCAGAAAGATGCACTCAAGGTGAAGAAAGTTCCGTGTCCGAACAACGCGTGCCCCCGGGCTCGCAGCGGGAATGCGGTAATTTCGACTGCAGGAAAGGGTGACAGAATGATGGCTCGCATAGGTTTATCGATCGTCTTGATCTTGGTTGCGTTCAGTTGTGGGAACAAGCCGCTTCCCGAGGCCGACAACGCCAACACGGGCGACCCCGAATCCGTCTTGGCCGAGGCGATTGCGAAAGGGGACTTGCAGACGGTCCAGTCCGTTCTGGACTCGAATCCGGATGCTCTCTATTCCGTGGATATGATGGGGCAGACTCCCTTGCATTATGCGGCACGGACAAACAACAAAGAGATCATTGAGCTTCTGCTCGAGAAGGGCGCGGATCCCGGCATTATGAATGATGAGGGGGTAACGCCGGCGGATACTGCCCGAGCAGCCGGCGCTTCGCAGGAGATTATCGACTTGCTCCAGGGCCAGTAGCGAGTCACTTCGCCCCTCTAAACTACTCCTCCTTTCGGTAGCTAACACTTCCTGCCTTTCTGGAGGCGGCAAGTTCCCGTGTCTACGGGAACGCCGCATCCGCGTACTTCGCGTGGTACACTGGACGGCACAAGGCAAGCCACTGGTTCCACCGAACCTATCACGACGGAGGGCTGTCCGTGTTTGAGATCCGCAAGGCTGAACACTCCGACGTGGAGTGCGTCCGCGATATCTTCATCAGCGTGTACGGTCACGACTACCCCTATCCCGGCTTTTACGACACGGAATGGTTGAAGAAGCTCGTTTACGACGACGCGGTGTTGTTCTACGTGGGCGAACTGGACGGCGAAGTTGTCTTGACGTGTTCGATGAATCTGTCCGTGGGCGCGATGGATGACATGATCGGTGAGGCGGGCCGGCTCGTGGCGCTGCCCGATGAGCGCGTGCGGGGCAAGGGGTACGCGCTGCAGATCCTGGATAAGCTGGAAGACCTTACCGCCGACAAGGCGCAGGTGGTCTTCGCGGAGGCGCGCACGCCCCACCGCGGTAGCCAGCGCATCATCGAGGACCTCCATTGGACCGCCGCGGGCTTCGAGCCGATGAAGTACCACCTGTCCGGCGTGCGGGAAAGCGTGGTGTTCTACGTCAAGCTCCAGGGTCTCACGCGCGAACTGCGGCGCAACAATCCGCACATCATCCCCGAGATTGCGCCGCTCGCCCAGACGGTCCTCGCGAACCTCGGATTCCCCGTGGACACGGTGGTGACCGTCGAGGAGGAAGGCTACCCCCTCTGCACGACCTTCAACATCGATCGCCTGGACCAGAGCGGTATTTCGTCCATCCTGCGGATCGAACGCGGGCGCGTCCGCGACAAGGAGGTCTTTGGCGGCTCCTTCTCGTTGTCGCACGGCATCTTCCAGATCTCGAATCCCGAAACGCGTTACCTGATCGCGCGCGACGGCGGCGTGGTGCTCGGGGCGATAGGTTTCGTGCACGATCCTATCGACTCCAAGGTACGCGTCATCGAGCTGATCGAATTCAGCGATGAGGTGAAGGGATTCCTGCTCTCCGCCGTGGATCGCATCGCGCGCGAGGAGCTGCACGCCGTCTACCAGGAGATCGACGTCTCCGCGTACTCGCCCAAGATCCAGCGCACGCTGGAGCGGCTGGGCTTCATTCCTGCGGCGTACTGCCCGTCGATGGTGTTTGGCCAAGTCGAGCGGCTCGACATCGTGAGAATGGTCAAGCTGTCGTGCCCCTACGATCCGGGACCGATGAAACTCCTGCCGCCCGGCGCACGCATGTGTGAACTGGTCGAGCGCAGCATGGAGGAAAAGATGGTAGGCCCCGAGATCACCGAAGGCATCCGGAACACGGAGCTGTTCCGCGAGCTGCCCGACGGGGACGCGCAACTCCTCGCCAAGGTGTGCCGGATCCGCTCGTGCCATGCGGGCGCAGCCTTGACCGTGCAGGGTGGCGAGGCGGACCACGTCTTCATCCTCCTCGACGGCACCGCGAGGGTGATCCGCAACGGCAAGACGATCAACACGCTCGAGCGCGGCGACGTGTGCGGCGAGATGGCCCTCCTGGAAGAATCGAACCGCGTCGCCGATGTCGTCCTCGATGGAGACTGCCGCGTCATCGAGATCGACATCGATGCCTTGAACCGGCTCATGGACAGCCGCCCCGCCCTGGGCTACCACGTGACCAAGAACCTCGCCCGCGGACTGAGCAAGAAGCTCCGCCGGACCACCTGAAGGGCGGCTCACGGCGTTGGAGGCCTCTTCCCAAGACTTTGCGCGGACTCCGGCCGGGGCAGTATCCTATGCGCGCTTACGCGCGGAGCCTGCAAGGCCGTGCGCCAGCGTCAACCTTCCCGCTTCCCGAACAGAGGAGGATTCATGAAAGACTTGCGGTCGATCGGCGTTAACACGCAGTTTTGCGCGGTTATCGGCAACCCCGTAGCGCACAGCCTGTCACCGGCCATTCACAATGCGGCCTACAACGCGCTGGATCTGGACTTCGTCTACGTGGCGTGCCAGGTTGAGGACGTGAAGAGCGCGCTGGCGGGCATGCGCGCGCTGGGCAATTTCCGCGGCATGAGCGTCACGATCCCGCACAAGATCGAGGCGATGAAGCACGTGGACGAGGTCGCCGAGGTCGACCGCTCGATTGGCTCGATCAACACGATCGTGAAGGAGGACGGGCGTCTCTTCGGCTTTGGCACGGATGGCCCGGGCGCACTCAAGGCCCTCACCGATGCCGGCGTCGACGTGAACGGCAAGAAGGTGCTCATGCTGGGCGCGGGAGGCGCGGCGCGGGCAATCGCGTTCACGCTCGCACGCGTGACGAAACTCGCGGCGTTGGCCCTGCTCGATATTAACGAGTCATTCCTCAACGGGTTGAGTTCGGACCTCCGTGCGGGCACCCATGCGAACATTCAGGCGGCTCTCTTCACCTCTGACACCCTCGCGGCCGCAATGAAACATGCGGATGTCATTATCCATTGCACTTCGGTGGGCATGCATCCCAAGGAGGACGCGACCCTGGTGCCGCCGGAGTTGTTCCGGGCCGGGCAGGCGGTCTTCGACATCGTGTATACGCCGCTGCAAACGCGGCTGCTGCTCGAGGCAAAGGAGCGCGGACTCAAGGTGATCCCCGGCATCGAGATGTTTGTCAATCAGGCTGTGTTGCAGTTTGAACGTTTCACGGGGGAGAAGGCGCAGGTTGACATCATGCGGAATGTCGTGTTGGAGCGGCTGCAGTCATGAACATCGTCCTCATCGGTTATCGCGGCACCGGCAAGAGCGCCGTAGGCTCACTGGTCGCGGGACGTTTGGGTATGACATGCGTCGGAATGGACGCGCGAATCGTCGAAAAAGCGGGCATGTCCATCCCCGAGATCGTGGCGCAGCGCGGCTGGCCCGGATTCCGGGACATGGAGTCCGAGGTGGCGCGTGAATGCGCCGCGCAAGATGGGCTCGTGATCGACGCGGGCGGCGGCGTCATCGAGCGGCCCGAAAACGTCGAGGTCTTGCGCGCGAACGGTGTGGTTTTCTGGCTAAAGGCTTCTGTCCCAACGATCGTCTCGCGCATCCAAGGCGACACCCAACGCCCTTCGCTGACCGGCGGCAAGAGTTTCACCGATGAAGTGGCGGAAGTATTGGAACGCAGAACGCCCCTCTACCAGAACGCCGCGCACCACGCGATCGACACGGACTTGCTCACCCCGGAGGAAGTCGCGGATCGCATCGTGGATTCGTGGAGGCAGCCGTAGACTGGCAATCCGCTTGTGGCAAAGCGACGAGCAGGTGAAGCGTGTCGCAGGCGGTCCCGCATCGTCACACCATGGTGAAGAGTAAACCAAGAACCAAGACACAAGCGCCCTCACCTGTGTCTTGAGCGGGCCCTCCCGCGCGTGCCGGCCTTCACTCACCGAAGAGCTGCGTTGCAGGCGCGGGGTGCTTTGTCTGACCGAGGTCTGACTTCAGCAGGCTGTAGATGCCGGAGTCGAGGCCGATCAGCAGCTCACTGCCGGGGGGTGTGGCTTCTTCCATTACCTCCAGCGAGCGCATGAACGTGTAGAGTTCCGGGTTCGCGCTGAAGGCTTCGGCGAAGATGCGAATCGCTTCCGCATCGCCTTCCCCGCGCAGCTTGGCGGCGTCGCGCTCGGCGTTCGCGAGGATCACCTGGACCTCGCGATCCGTGGCGCCTTCAATGATATCCGCCTGTTTCTGGCCTTCGCTGCGGTAGGCCTTCGAGATCCGCGAGCGCTCCGCCATCATGCGGCCGAAGATGGCTTCGAAGTTCTCGGGCAATAATTCGGCACGCTTGATGCGCACGTCAACCACACGGATGCCATACTGTACGCGTGACCGGTCGTCGGAGCGCTTCGTCACCGCGTCCATGATCTCTTCGCGCCCGCGGGTGATGCGTTCAAAGGCGATTTCGTCAACCTCCACGCCTTCCGGTCCTTCCTCCGGCGCCGCGGCCGGCGCTTCCATATTTGCGTTCGACGTACGAATCACCTCGACGAGATTGCACTTGCCTAGTTCCTCGCGCACGGCGGAATAGATCGTATCGTCGAGCGCGCCTTTGGCCGCGGTGATGGTGCGCACGCTGATGCGGAACAGCAGCGGGTTCTCGATATGCCAGCGCGCGAAGTTGTCGACGACGAGGGTCTTCTTGTCGGCGAGCACGACGGACTCGGGCTCGGCGTCATAAGTCATGAGCACGTCGGGAAACTTCTCGACGGTGTCGAGGAACGGCATCTTGAAATACAGACCCGCGCCGCGGCTCACTTTCAGGCCGCTGGCTTCCGCAGCGGTTTCGGTGCGCTGCGCGGTTTGAAGGATCGCCGTGCGGAGCTGCGCAAAGGCGTCGTCGGGCACATCGCCCACGATGACGTGTACCGGCTTGCTCAGGCGGGTCACGACGGCCTGTTCGCGCTCGGTCACGATGAACGCGCACGCGCGCGCCACGATGACGCCGACGATCAGAACGATAACCAGCACGTTGATGATGCAACCCAGCGAGCGCCCCATTATTCCGACCCTCCCTGGTTCGAGGTGGACTCATTCGGCAGCAGGACCAAGCCGTTCTCACCCATCGTTCGCAGGTTCACGATGCCTGCCTGGTCATCCACGATGGTGAGATTCACCTTGGGCAAAAGTTCGGACATGGTTTCGAGGTACAGGCGCGACCGCGTGATTTCCGGCGCGAGGGCGTACTGCTTCGCGATCGCCTGGAAGCGCGCCACGGAACCCTGGGCCTCCGCGATACGCGCCTCCTTGTAGCCTTCGGCCTGTTGTAGGTTGCGCTGCGCTTCGCCCTCGGCCTTGGGGATCTGCTCGCTTTGGTAGGCGCGCGCCTCGTTGATGATCTTCTCGCGCTCTTCGCGAGCCGAGGCCACATCCCGGAATGCATCGGCCACCTGCGCCGGCGGCTGCACATCTTGCAGGTAAACATCGGTGATGGTCACGCCCGCTCCGGTGAGATCGGCCAGCTCCTGCATCTTCGCCTTTACCTCACCCATGATCTGGTACTTGCCCGTGGTGAGCACGTCGTTGATGGGGTGATCGCCCACGGCTTGCCGCAGCGCGGCCTCGGCAATAGCCTGCAGCATGTTCGCCACGTCGCCGCGCTCGAAGTTGAAGAGATACGCGCGCGAATCCGTGATGCGGTATTGCACGGTCATCGAGCAGTCCACGACGTTCTCGTCGCCGGTAATCATTTGGGCCTCGCTCAAGAGCGAGCGGTCCACGGTGAACGTTGTGTAGACATTCTCGCCGCTGGACGGATCTGAACGAAAACCAATTTCGATCCGTTTCACTTCGCCGATGTCCGCCTTCTCGACGGTCTGGATTGGCCAGGGCATCTTGAGATGGAAGCCGGGTTCGGTGGTGCGGGTGTACTTGCCAAAGGTGAGGACAAGCGCCTCTTCCCCCGGGGCGACCGTGTACGACGGCCCGCCAAAGACCACCCACACGATCAGGATGACAGCGAGGATCGGTAAAAGGATCCCGCGAAGGGGTAGTTTGGGCAGCTTGAACTCAGGCTTGCCCCCGACCACTTCGGGTTCGCCACGCTTGCGGTTCATCATTGTCAGGACCTCATGCGTTGGGTATCGCAGCTAGGACCAGTTAGCGCACCTCCGCCAGCATAGGGGCAGGCGGGGGAGGAATCAAGGTTCTGGCGGCCGGCAGGGCCGCTATGCGACGGCTTCGTTGGTGAGCGGCGCGGACTCGGTGGTGCGCGCGCGTTTACCCCGGATCATGATGTTGGGGCGTCCCACGCTCTGGCCGGAAAACTGCCGGTTCTCCGGGTCACGGTATCCGCAGCGCACCATCCTCCGTACCTTGTTCGTCGTGTTGATGTGGCTACCGTGCACCGTGAAGATGTTGAAACACACGACGTCGCCGCGCTTGGCGGACACCGGGACGGTCTGGTCCAAGCGGTACGCGGTGGTGTCCAGGTGCGGCGTGCACGGTTCGCCTTCCGGCGTGACCGTGATGTGCGGCAGATAGCCTTCCTTGTGCGAACCCGCGAGAAACCGGATCTCGCCGTTGGCGTGGCACGTGTCGTCGAGGTGAATCAGCGCGTCCACGTAGCGGCCGTCGCTGTGCTCGTAGAACGCGTTGTCCTGATGCATGGGAAAGGGGTGCCCGCTCTCGGGCGGTTTGGCGTGCAGGGTGGTATGGTGCAGTTCCACGTTGGGGCCGATCAGCGCGGACATGGCCGCAGCCATCGCGGGGTGAGTCACCGCGCGCATCCACGCCTCGGAATAGAAATGCAAATCGTGCAGCGAGGTCAACTTCGATTTCTTCTCCGTGGCGGCGTCCATGTAGACCTTGCGCCAGGGGCCGGTCCAGCCCATTTCCGTCTGGGCCCACTGGTCCATCAGGAAGTCCAGGTGCTCCTCCAGTTCGTCCATTTCCGCGGGAGTGAAGACTTGCGGGATATGGAGGTACCCCGTTTCGTGATAGAAATCCACCTGCTGTTTCGTGAGCATGACCGGCTCCTTCACCAGATGCGCCTACACAATTGCTTTCCACCAGGATGGCAACCAGCATAGCACAAGGTGGACCACGGGGGCGACACGGACTGACACGGACTGACACGGACTGACACGGACACACACCGACAGACACCGACAGTGCGCCTCCGGGCGCCTCCGGGCTCGTCCGTGCTCGTCCGCGTGAGTCCGTGCTCGTCCGTGTGGCTTTTCTGTATTGCGCGCGTTTGCCGTGGCGGCGCGATGCGGCTTATAGTCACCGGAAACAGCCACTGTTTGTAAGGGGCGAAATCCCTTCAGGAGGAATTCCGTGTTTGCTCGTATCGCGCAGTACTTCTCGCAGGCCGTCTTCATCGCCATTCTCGGCGCAACGCTCGCCTTGCCAGCGACCGGCGACGTCCCCGAGAACCTATACCAAGGCGAACTCGTGAACTATCCGGGCCCGTGGGCATTCAAGCTTGGGCGGCCCCACATCATCCTCGTGAGCGATGAGGAACTGGAAATGCTCTCCGACCCGGACAAGGTCTTCAACATGAGTACGGGGTTGCGTCCGCACGAGGAATCGCTGCGCATGATCTGCGAGCGCGGGAAGGCCGCCGGGCTGCGCACGCTGGTGCTCGCGTTCGACCATTTCTTCAGTCAGTACCGGCCTGGACAGGAAGGGAAACCACGCCGCCTCACGCCCGACATGGATGAGTACGTGCAGCGCATCGCGCAGGTCGCGAAGTTCGCGGAGGGCTACGGCCTCGGCCTGGAGTTGAGCCTGCTGAGTCCGCTCGAGATCGGCCCGGCATACCGCGCGCAGACCGGCGAGTCCGGCATGTGGATGCATTACCGCAAGGGTGTGCGCGACACGGCGTCGGGCGCCTTCAGCGTGCAGCTCTGGCAACAGCAGCGCTGGTCCAACAACAAGGGACCCATCGACATCGAAGACGCGGGCGTGCGGGTCTTCGCGTTTTCCGAGAGGAGTGTCGGCGGGACGCCGTATCGTGTGGTCGATCCGAATTCGATAGTGGAGATCACGGGCGCCGCCAAGGTGGAAGTGTGGGAGGGCGCGTCGCGCCGCGCGGGCGACTTCCGGGCGCGCCGGGTCCGTGTCTATGGCGAAGGCCGCACGGATATCGGCGACCGCGACAAGGTCCTGGTGGTGCAAGTGTATCGCACGCCCGAACTCGATTATTTCAGCGACAAGGCGATGCCCTTCCTGACCGGCCTGCTCGATAAATACGTCGATGCGGGCGTGAAACTGAATGCGCTGTACTCCGATGAGATGCACATTCAACAGGACTGGGGATACTTCAACCATCACGACAACGGCGAGTTCACGACGCGCTACGTGAGTCCGGGCCTCGCGAACGCCTTCGCGAATCGCTACGGCGAGCAGTACCGCGACTTTGCCAAGTATCTTGTCTATTTCTGCTACGGCCAGGAGGACACGGCGGGCGATCTCTCGGCGAAAGAAGGCGTCATGCACGTGTTTGGCGATTCGCCGGAAGCCATCCGCCAGACCGCGCTGTTCCGCGCGCGCTACTACCACTTACTGCAGGATGGTGTCGTGGATCTCTTCGTCGCTGCGAAGCGCCACGCCGAGCAGCGTATTGGCTACCGTCTCGAGACGCGCGCGCATGCCACGTGGGCCGAAAGCCCGACGATTGACAAGTGGAACACCGGCCGCGAACCGCACGCGCGCAACCAGTACGAGTACACCTCAAACTTCGTGTGGTCGGATACCGTGCACCAGGCCGCGTCCGCGTGTTACGACTACTTCAAGTGGGGCGAGTACCTCACCGGCACCGGCAACGATCATCCCGAAGGCGGCTGGATCGATCGCGACTACCTGGCGCTGGCCCTCGCGTGCTCCACGGGCATTGTGAACGAGGTGCCGTACTCCTATTGCGCGCACTGGGGCATGCCCGGCGAGATCGCGCAGCGGCGCCAGGCCCTCGTGGACGTGTTCGGCGCGGCGGCCTCGCCCGGCTTCATGCTCGTCGAGGAGGCGCAGCACCGCGATTGCGACGTGCTCATGCTCTATCCGATCGATCTTGTCGCGGCGGAGGAACGTTTCGGCAGTTGGATGACGCAATACGGCTACGCCAACGTTATCACGCAGGCCATGCTGCTCGAGCGCGGCAAGGTCCAGAACGGCGCCATCGAACTCGCCGGACGCCGCTTCACCACGCTTGCGACGCTGTTTGAACCCTTTCCGAAACCGGCGTTGCTCGATATGATGCGCGAGTTGTCCGCACAGGGCGGTCGCGTCGTGTGGTCGGGCCCGCCGCCGGTGATCGATTCCGAGGGGGCAAGCATCACGCCCGCGTGGAGCGATCTGTTTGGCGTCGATTACGTTCCGGGTCCCGATGAAGGGCTGCTCGCGCCGGGCCGCGAGGTGCGCTTTGCGGGACCGCTCGCCGCGGTGCCCACGCAAACGATTCTCACGGACTTCATGGTGGATCGCATCTACCCGGTGACGCCGCGTGAAGGCACGCAGCCCGCGGCCACGGTGAAAGACACCACAGTGGGCGCGGTGCGCGCCGTGGACGGCGGCGGAAGTCTGACGTTTCTCGGCTTTCGCCCGCGTGACGATCAAGCCGCGAGCCTCGGCTATGAGACACGCACGTGGTTTGAAGTGCTCAACACGCTGGGCGCCTACGCGCCGACGGGCCGCTTCGACGGCGTGAACGACAACACCGAATATGTTTCGCGCACCACGGACTTCCTGGCATGCCGGTTCCCTAATGGGACCGTCGCGATTGCCCCGCACTTCAAATCCGTCGAGGAAGGCTGGCCCGGCGGTTTCGCGCGCGATCCCGAAAAGGACAAGGCGTACATGGAGCAGCATCCGCTGCCGCCCAATGTGATTCACCTCGCCGACTTCAAGGTGAACGGACACAACGTAATGTACGACGGCGTGCACGCGGTCGCGTTCCGCATGGATGCGGAGGGCCGCTTGCTGGCCTTCGCGGGTTCGGGTTCCAACGCAATCACCGTGGATGGACAGACCTACACGTTCGCGGACGCCCCGCTTGGCGGGGTAGCGTGGGCCCCGGTGGCCGAGGCGCGCAAGGTGGCGGGAGGCGCCGTTGCGCAGTTGCTCGTGTACGGCTCGGGGGTGGTGCGCGTGCCCGCGGGACATCTTCCCGGGGCGCTGCGCGTCGTGGCCGAAGGCGCAACGCCCGGGAGCCGCGGCGCGGACGTGGCGTCCACGCTGGAAGACGGCACGCTGACCGTCACGGTGCCGCCGGAACTCTCCGGCCGCTGGTTGTACGTGATCGCCGGATAGACATGGAAAGTTATGCGTAGAGATGGCGATGGCGGCTCAGGAGCGCGGCAATCCCTGCTTACAACTTGAAGAGCCGGCAGGGATGCCGGCGCTCCAGGCAGTCTTCATGTGGAGTGCGGCGGCTTGCCGCTGCTTTGATTGAGCAGGCTTGCCTGCGGTTTTCGGGGATCGCCTTGGCCCTTCGGGCAGAGCGGAGACCTGATGTGGGGAAGGTTGTACCCAATAAAGACACAGGCGAGGGCGCCTGTGCCACACGTCTATCTATCATCCCTCGTTCTTCCGAAACTCTTGAAGTCTTCGCACAAACCAAGGACGGTAAGATAGAAGAACCCCCTGCTGGCATGGTAAGCGCGTGTGGCATAGGCGCCCTCGCCTG
>JADLGB010000156.1 GCA_020849535.1 Candidatus Hydrogenedentota bacterium | reverse complement strand
TCCGCCGCTGACGACCGTCGCATAGCGTGCCGGTTCAGCGGAGATGATTTCCGTGTTCGGAGGGAAGATCATCGACACTGAGTTTTCCGGGCCGAGCGCCGAATTATTCCTGAATACCCAGTCCCCGTTGTCTTCCTGATAGATGCCCCAATTCTGGCCTTCGTGCTGGATCGTGCCCGGGTGCATATCCCGGACCCATGCGGTGTACCGCATCCATTCGCGACGGTCAATCGGGGTTCGGAGCTCTGCCTCGTAACGCCACATCGAGGACCCCACCTTCGTTGGCTTCCATTCGAGCGCATTGCCGTATTCGTCATACCAGTCCAATGATTCCGGTGCATACTCGACGCCGTCGTACAGGTGCACGGTGCGAACAGGGACCTCGCTCCAGTTCTTCTGCTCCACGTGAAGCGCACTGGTCATGGTGCCGTCCGGGGCGAACCAGTAAGTCAATTCGGAGCGGCCATCGATTACGCTGCGCGCGTTGTGCCATACCCAAAACTCCGCAGCAACGACAGCGGGAATTGCAATGGCCGCCGAACAGATGCGGCCTAGCGTCTTCATGGATACGCGGCTCAGGATTCTACGCATCAACATCGTTCGTACCTCCGTCGCCGCGAGTCGGCGACAATGCCTCCAACCGTGCGTTCATCTGCGCGAGCTGGAGTTGAACTTGCTTGATCTCCTTGGATGTGGTCATGCGGCTATCGATGACCCAGTACCAGAGTTTCACCAGGACGCTGGTATCCAGCCCGATCATCATGAGGAAGAACCCCAGCAGCATCTCGCGGGTGTCGCCCGCCTTCGCAATCCACCATGCACCGAAAAAGAGAAACGTGGTGCACATCAGCAGCGCGAGCGTCAACTTGACCATAACCAGTTTGCGGCCGTAGTCGAACTCCTCAATGACTTTCCTGCGGACCTCTTCATGAGGCGCTTCGTCAGTTTCGACGTCGCCGTAGATGAAGTCGTGCAGACGCCGTTCTCCGTTTTTCATGGCGCGCTATCCTCCATAAGCCGGCGCAGGTGTTGCCGGCAGTGGTACAAGCGGGACTTCACCGTGCCCGGGGGTATCCCGAGCACATCGGCGATTTCCGCCAAACTCAACTCTTCAAAGTAGAACAGCCCCAGCAAGGCCCGGCTGTCCGGAGCGAGGGCATCCAAGGCGGCCTCCAAAGCCACGTCCCTGGCATCAGTGCGCGGGGAAGGCGGCGGCGCGTTGGCCAACTCCTCCAACGACTGGTCGCGCTTCCGCCTGCGCTGCTGTTTGCGGACCCAGTCGATGGCCTTGCTGTGCACGATGCGGAAGGCCCACGCCGGAAAGGCCACCGGGTCGTCCAGCCGGTCCAGACCGCGGACCATGGCCATCCAGGCCTCCTGTGCAACATCCGAGGCCGCTTCGCGATCGCCTGTCAGCGTGCGGGCGTGGCGCAATAGACGCGGATGCCAGCGGCGCACCAGTTCATCCAGCGCCCCCGCGTCCCCCGCCTGGCTTCGAGCCACCAGCCACTCGTCGTATAACTTCTCCCGCTGGTCCATACACATAAAGGTCGCGCGAAAGGGGGGATCGGTTCAATGGGGAAAGTGGGCTTACGCTAAGATCGAGTTGAAGAGATGTTTAGGAGACCGAGGACTTGCCAGCTGTGCCTGATATTGAAGACCGGTCATCAGCAGTGATTCTCGAGGAACCCAAGGGAAGGGAAGCGCGCGTCATTTGCCAGAGGCAGTTGAGCAAGCGAATACTTTAGTGCAGATCACATGATTGAACCGGAAGAAGCGTGCAAGCAAAACTCCGAGCGTGCTATGATTGCACGATGAAGTCTGAAGAAAACGCTTCATTAAGGAAGTCTGATAGGATCCCGAACCTATATCTGTTCTGGATCGACCGGATCCTCCTGTTGGGAATGGGCCTGATTGTCTCCATCACCGCAGAACCTGTACTGGCAATTGGCAGAGAACACTTTGTGGCCCTCTTGGAGCCGTGGCACCCAATTGTGGGTTGGTTGGCCAGTGTCGCGGCAAGTGCCGCCGTTTGGCACATGGCAACGAAACACGGTGGATTCTATCTCCGCCAGCTTCGCTACTACCGGACCGCACCGCCTGTGTGGGCACTAGCCTTACTAGGGTGCGTGGTATATGTCTTCGCGGTTCTTCACCTGCGTGTCGAGGGTTACCCCCTAATTCTATCCCCTCGTAACATTATCTTGCAGATGTCCGTGATCCTTTCCGGGCCAACGCTCACCTGCGCATACCGCTGGATTATGAGTCGTGACACTTCGCCGTCCCCAATATTGGATCCTGGAAAGGATGTCAGGCCTCATGGACCAAGTGGCGAAGTACTCAACGTAGACGATGCGCAATACTGGTCATGGGTTGAGCGCGAGGAACCAATCAGGGATGAGGCGAATGATAACTTTGGTGCGGCAACAGCTGCAAGGAGGATTGCCCGCCTGCTTCTCCAGAACCCGCCTAAGAGTGTCGGGCTTGTTGGTCCTTACGGCTCTGGGAAGAGCAGTATCTGCTTTCTTGTCGAAAAACGGCTGACCATGCTTGAATCAACGAAGGCAGGTAATGGCAATCAGCAATCCACTCAGACAAGGCCACCTATCATCTGTCGTGTTGATGGCTGGGGCCTTCATCAAGAATCCGCAGCTATGTACATCCTCAAGACGATGGTTCTGTGTCTATCTCGTGAGGTGGAATGCTCCTCCCTCGCCGGTCTCCCAACTGAATACAGCGCGACGCTGCGCGAGATTCCCAGCGGAATGGGACGCATCGTATCCGGATGGCTGAGTCACCAAGTAGAACCGACAGAGATTCTGCGACGGTTTGACGAGTTGCTTGCCCGCTCAGGCCTAAGAATGGTTGTCATTCTCGAAGACCTGGACCGAAGCGTCAACCAGCACATTCTCTGCGATGAAGTATATCCACTCCTAGATCGGATGACCCGACTGAATAGGATGTGTTTTCTCTTTGCAGTTAGCGATGATGGACATGGCCTGGAAGGTCTGCTGCGAGTGGCGGACCACCTGGAAGTCCTAACCAGAGTCAGCCGCACAGATGCGCGTCGCACAATTGAGCAGTTTTGGCGATGGCTCAAGGCACAACGTCCTGACGACGTTGACCCAATAGAACCACGCATACGCGACACTAGGCTGGCACCATATGGAGACATGAACGAGGGGCCGATATCGAGCATCGCGGAGCTGGCGTCGAATCCCCGCAGGATCAAGTCTTCCTTACGGCGCGCCTTGACTACGTGGGAGCAACTTCATGGGGAAATTGACTGCGAAGATTTGCTTGTATGCAACATATTGCGCTCATGCTGTCCAACATCCTACGCTCTTCTGCAGAAGAATATTGGGGAGTTGCGCCATAGGTCACGCGGCGGCCACCAGTTCGACGATGACACACAGAAAGCATGGGACACTCGTTTCTCAAGTATTGCACCTGAAGAACGCGCACACGTGGAGGTTCTTTTCGATGTACTATTCCCCAATTGGCGGGGCTCTAGGTTCGGCACCGAATTCAGATCGCCTCAGGGGATCGTGGTCAGTGATCCCGTAGACTATTGGGTCCGCCTGAATGCAGAGGAGCTTTCACCTCACGAGATACCTGACCAGGAGGTTCTTCACCACCTCCACGGTTGGATTACCGCAGCCGCTGGCACGGAGTACCGCGATTTGACGAGGCACTTTGTGGAAGATGACAACTTCGCGCACAAGGTAATTCAATTTGCCCCTCACTGTCTGGATGCCATGAACTGTCGCAGATTTACGAATTGTGTCCTCACCTTCATCCTTCAAGAGCGACAGTCCTGCGGTATGCGAGGGGATTTGGTATACGGCTCTGTTGAATTGCTGGCCAGATTCTACTCTGAACTCGGACAGCGGGAACCGGATGACGTGTATTTTCACTGGGTGGCTGAAGAACTTGCGAAAGTTCTACCTTACAGTCTCCGGTTCGCGATGGGAATTCTTTCAACCTGGGGGGTGAAGGTTATCAGTACGAACCGAGGGTTGCAGGAGCGAGTGTGGCGACAATTCGTCTCCATGCTACGGGAACTTATTGGACAAGATCCTGAGCATCTCATCGAGTCTCTTCGAGACGGAAACGGGAGAGAGCTTCTAGATCTCGTCTTTGACCAGAGCTTCGGAGCATACTGGCATGAATCTCCCGGCGCTTGGTCCTGGCTGTCTGATGCCCTGCTAAGTTCTGGTGCAGAAGCACCTGAGATCTCGCAACCACAACTGGCACGTTTGCTCTACAACAGGGTAAATCAGAGTTTGCACATAGGAGCGGAAGGTGGGTCAAGAAGCCGCACGTATATCAGAGATGAAGAGCTCATGGATTGTCTGTTTTCGGCGAGGCGAAGGGAGGTTCTTTCTCTGCTATCTACTGAGGTCGATATGTCCAAATCTGACGAGGAAATGCGAGACATATTGACCAAAGCCCGCCACGAAGCAACAATGGAACTCAAGAAGAAGTACAAGAAAGCACCCAAACGTTCGGGAAAAGCGAAGCGCCCGACTTCAAAGATCCGTTCGTAGCTGATGGGTCTTTCTGATCTGCGTCACACTGACGGCCTTTAGTTGCCCGCCCCCGCGTCCCCCGCCTGGCTTCGCGCCACCAGTCACTCGTCGTATAACTTCTCCCGCTGGTCCATACACATAAAGGTCGCCCGAAAGGGGGGATCGGTTCAATGGGGAAAGTGGTCGTGGGGAGGAAAAACGCAGGGAGGCCCTGGGGGACTTTTGAACCAGACTAGGTTCCAGGGCATGACGTATGCACAGCCCCCCTCCTCACTTTCGCGTGACAAGGAGGGCTACAAATCAGGTGCCTCTAGATATCTCACAACGAAGCTACTTCGCCTTCACGGGCTTCATGGGTTTTACGGGGACTCCCGCGGGTGCCGGAAGCGACAGCTTCGATAGGACCTTGACGTGTTTCATGTCGACTGCTCCTGTAGGTGACCAAGCCCACAATCAGTATACACCTGACATTGGCCGGCGTGACCGGAACCGCCCCACGTGTTCATTTGAAGACGGATGGCGTGGAAGGCGAGCGGTGCCAGAGTGGATCAGTACCAGGACCGCCGGCATCCCTGCCGGCTCTTTGTGTGCGAAAAGGAAGGCAACATCAAAGCAAGAAGCCGGCAGGGATGCTGGCGCTTCTGGTGACTTCAAGACCATGGGCAGGGATGCCCATGCCACCTCACGTGCCCAAACCTCACGATGTTTATACTCTCGTGATCTGAGGCTTGAGGACGGCGGTGCCGGTCCCTTCGTAGACTTCGAGGAGGCGCTGGTACATGGCCTCGTCTTCGTAGACGCCGACGATGGCGCCGCCAGAACCCGCGAACTTGGAACTGGCTCCAACGGAACGGGCGCGCTCGACGAGGTCGATGTTGTCGGCTGACATGCGGAAGAGGGTCCGCCGGAGGTCGAAGTTGCGGTTGAGCCAGGGGCCGATTTCGCTGCCGCGGCCGGCGAGCAGCAGGTCGTAGACCGCCTGCGCGTAGGAGGCGAACTCGCGCATGGCGTCGACGACTACTGGGTCGCCGTTGTTCCAGCGTTCGCGGATGTTGTTGTGAAAGACCTCTGAGCCTTCCGCCAGGCTCGTGCGGTAGGCGATATAGAGATTCGGGAGCAGTCCGGGATCGATCTCTTCGTAGCGGCCGTGGCCGTGCGTGGCCATGTAGTCGCGGTCGAAGTCCATGAAGACGCAGTCTTCGTAAACCTGGATAACGCGGTCCTGAAGGCCCGCGGAGATGCCGAGTTCCTCGGTTTCGACGCTGAGGATGACGTTGGGCTGGATCTCCTTGGGAATCTCGACCTCGTAGTATTCCATGAGGCAGCGCAAGGTGGCGGTGACCAGAGCGCTGGAGCCGGACATGCCGACGTGGCGGGGAATCGTTGTGCGGTACCGAAGGAGGAAGTTCTTCTCGGGCAACTCAATGCCCTGTGAGGTGCAGTAGTCCGCGAACTTGCGGATGGTCGCCTTCACGAGGCGGATGGCGCCGTAGTACCCGTAGGCGCGGACGTCTTCCACGAGGTCGCGGATAGAAGCATAGGAGGAGCGGTCGCGCATGCTGGGCACGATCTCGACTTCGGGGTGCTCGTACAGGCTGACCTTCGCCGCGAAATTGCGAATGGTGAAACTGATCGTCTTTCCAAAATAGCCGTCGGACGGATTGCCCACCAGTCCCGCGCGGGCAAATGCGGTAGCCTCGCATGCCATGTGTAAGTCCTCGTTGTGACAATGGATGTGAGCATAGGGATCGGAGGGCGAAACATCAAGCGCGGGGGCGCGATCACGAGATCGCGCCCCCGGGTTTTGGAGAGGAAACGGACTACTTAGAATGTGTTCTCGGCGAACGCCGCGTAGGCCAACGGCCAGGACTGGTTCGTCGGGAACTGATCCGGATGCTTGGAGAACTCAACGTGTCCGTCCATGAACAGGACGTTTGAACCACCGGGGATGTGGTTGTACGAAGCATCGCCGGTTGTCGCGGCGGAGATCATGTCCCACACCACGACGATCTCGCTCTGGGCGGAGTCCGCGCCGCTTGGGCTATTGATATCCGTGATCATGAAGCGCTCGACGCCTTCCGAGAAACGCCGCAGACTGGAGCCCCCGGCATTACCATCGCCCGCGGGGACGCTCAGATCGCCGTCAAGTGCATCGTCATCGATCGCGTCGTCGTTAATGTACACGAGCAGCGCGTCGAGGCATGACGCTACCTGCGAAGGCGCGTTGAAACTCTGACCGTTGAACGTCAGCGGAAAAGCGATGGGGTTGTCCTCGTCTTCGACACGGTCGAGGATGTAGCCCAGGTACTGATAGGACTCGCTCGCGTTGGACAGGAACCCGATGTATTGGCAGGTGCCGCTGCCGTCGTCCTCGACGGGCATCAACGATTCAGGACCATCGGCACTGGGATCGGACGGGCACACAAGCACACCGGGATCGGTCAAGTACTCGGGATAAATGTCCGAGGACAGCATGCCGAACTGGAACTGCACCAAGGCGCCTTGGCAGCCCGGAGCCTGATCCGTCGTCCCTGCAGCCCACGGGGCATCGCCCTGAATGCGCGGCCACACGGCGCCCGAACTCTCCCCGCTGAACATCTTGGCCACCAGGCCCAACTGCTTCAGGTTATTCTGACAGCTTGCCCTCCGGGCCGCTTCGCGCGCGCGCGCCAGCGCGGGCAGCAGAATGGCGGCCAGGATGCCGATGATCGCGATCACCACGAGCAACTCTATCAGCGTGAAACCACGTGACTTCATGAGAATCTCCTAGTTGGTCTGTTGGGGGCAGGGAACTCGCACACACACTGCGCGTTCGCCGATACCCCCGATTTTTCAAACAAGAACCTTTAACACCCCAGGTTCCTGCCTCGGCACCTCCCTTCCGGTTTCCTTCGCGGTGAACCCGATCAAGGCGCGAAGGCGTTCACGCGGCGCGTGAACCTGTGTTTCAGAATTGGGGCGATAGCGCGTGGCTAGGAGGATTGCTGCAATAGCAAAGGGGGCACCGCTGTCATCGAAATGCCGTTTTCAGGCTTTCGGTGAACATGACATGCCGCACGCGTGGTGCGTGCCCGCTGGCATGGCGGGTTGAGTTACAGAGTCTTCCCCAGAGTTACTGCACGATCTCCAAGTCGCTGTCGCTTCCCACCTAATTGTACCCCAAGATCGTCAGTTTGGCTAATGACGCATTCTGATATTCTTCCTAAAAGTGCGTGTTTGCTTACACAAATACAATAGTCCGCATGTGATTATTGCTTTTCTAATTTCATACGCGGCGCGTGCGTCTCCATCGAGCATTTTCGCAGGATTCGACGAATGCGCGATCTGAAAGTGCCCGAAGAACATAGCGCCCATTTCGGTGTGCTCGAACGCGGCGTGTCTCTTCACACCGAAGGTGTGACGCAACCATAGCCAGGGGCAACGCCCCTGGACAGCCCCTCCCCTCTTAGGCACCCCTGTAAAGGGCGCCGCTTCCCTCTGACCCTGACTAAAGTTGAATGGCGCCTTCAGCGCCAAAGCCACAGAGGATAAACTGGATTGGCCGGGTGCTTCCCCATCTCGAACCGCCCGGCGTCTTCTCCCAACTCTTGACTTCGTAATCCGTGAGCGAGCCCCGCCCGTGACGCTTTCATTGAGCAATTCATCGGGGCACGGCACTATTGAAGGAGACTCTCTGCCCTGAGTCTCCAGGCGCGCCCGAGATGAGACTGATACGAGAGCAATTCGAAGGAATTCGGTATGAACTGGCAAGACAGAATCGTGATCGATCCGAAAGTCCTGCTCGGCAAACCAGTAGTCCGAGGGACTCGTCTCTCCGTGGAATTCGTCGTGGGTCTACTTGCTGAGGGATGGTCAGGGCAGAAGGTCACTGAGAACTATCCCGGCCTTGCCCATGAAGACATACTCGCGTGTCTACGTTACGCGAGCGACGTGCTGAAGTCGGAAAAGGTCTATCTCGTCCACCCATGAAAATCCTGACGAACGAGAATGTCCCGCGCGGTTTCTCGGTACTGCCTCGCTCGCCGAGCGCGGCAGCACAAGGCTATTCTTAGCCGCACGCTGGGACGAATTTGGGCGGCTTGGTATCTTTGCTACTCGGCTACGCACATTGTGGAGCGCAAATGTCGCAGCGGAGAACGCACACTAATTGTAGCTGTACACGCTGCAATTCACGTTCACTTTGGGGGAATCACCTTTCCCGTGTTCTTGTGGACTTTCACGGCGTGGTGCAGATGTGCCGAAGCCTTGATGAAAGGATAGTTCTCCTTCACAACATAGTAATGCCCGCCATCCAGAGTTACCCAAATTGCCGGGTCACCACGCCCGTCTCGTGACAACTCGCTGTCGGCCTTCCTTAGTTCGAAAGTCTGGTCCAAAAATGGTTGAGCAAGTTCGGCCGCTTCGGACGGTTGGATCTTGGCCCTCTTCACTTCCTCGTAGCCAGACTTTGAGTTTCCGACTGATGTCGCGCATCCCGCCGCCGCAATGATGACTCCGACAGTCGTGCACTTCCGGAGATACCTCATGTAACTTCATCTCCGTAATCGCCGCGAGCGTTCAAGGTCCCGGCATTACCGTCTGGTTGGCCGCGCTGCCCGTTGCGGGCCACTTCATCGCCTCACCCGTCACAGTACCAGCTTCCACATGGTATTCTAAGCCAACTTCTGGAAACTCCCTTGCCGGTATGATGGCCTGATATGCATTCCTCCCCACATGTTCAGCGCTTTTGATCGTGTATATCTTGCCACCCATCGGGCGGTAGTGGATGGTCACTTCGCGGGGCGGTTGGTCGTCGAGGATGATGATGGGGATGACCAAGTCTTCGCCTTTGGAGATGGCGGTGCGGACGGCGGGGACGATGATGCGGGGCTCGCCGTCGTAGGTGCGGCTCAGGTATTTCTCGGGTGAAATGGATTCGCCTAGCGCGTCGCTGAGTTTGGCCGCGGTCTTGTCGAGGAGCGCGGGGAAGGTGTGTTGTTCCCAGTTACACACGGTGCCCAATTCGCCGGTGGTGTTCACGGTAGCGAGGAGGTGGCCATACATCTCGCGGACGGCGTCGATCATGGCCGTCCACTGCGATAGCGCTGACTCGCGAGCGAGCTTCACCCTTGCAGCAGGGTCAGCCGCGTCCTCGACGCTCTTCATCGCGGCGTTGAAGGCGCCCCAGGCGCAGCGGACCTTCGCGCTGGCGCGCAGGTATTCAAAGGTATTGAGCCAGTAGTCGAAGCGTGCGAGATTGCCGGGGGTCGAGATCTTGCTGCGCAAGGCGGCGAGGTCATCAACAAACGCGTACTCCTTCTTCACCTCATCCCACGGTTTCTCGTCGGGCGTGTAGCCGCCGGGGCCGCCGATCCACGCGGATGGCGTGGGCAGCTTGCCATCAACTGCACTGAGAATGCGCGCGGCATCCTCCCCCACTTCCGGTCCGAATTCGCTGCTGGCCCAATCGCGGTAGAAATCGTCCGCCAGCGGGCCGGTGGTGACGGGTTCGGGATCGGCAGCAAAACCGCCAAACGCGGCGCCGCCGCAATTGATGCGTTGAGTGAAAGTCTCCCCCACCACTTCAATCGCAGCGACGCAGGGGAATTCGATCTCTTTGATGAAGTCGATATCGAGGATGTCATCGTCGACCGTCACGTTCTCGATGGTCTTGACCATTGCGCGATCAGGTCCGACCGCGCCGAAGACGTCGAGATGTTCGACGGGCGTCGTGTCTTCTACGCGATAGCCGAAGATGCGCTTGCCGGGTTCGCGATAGTACGGCTCGCAGAGATGGAGCGTGACGGTGTAGCGGCCATTGGGCGTGACAATGCGGTACGCGGACATGTCGTAGCGCACCGATCGATAGAGAGTGTCGTCGGCTGTGTCGGCGAAATCGGTTTGCGCAAACTGCGCCACGCGGCCGCCGACGGGACCGGACTTGGTCTCCGGCTCCGTCCAACCGGTCTGGCTCCACGCGGCCTGCGCGAGTGCGGCAACGTTTGGCCCGAGTATGCGTGTGCGCCAATGAATGCCCATGAGGCCGGTGCAGCCGTAATCGAGCGCGTCGCGCGCGTCTCGGCGCATGCGGGCAACCCATAGTTGCGGCGAAGTCATGGCGGGGTCATCTTCGAGCCAAGGGATGGCCCACTTGTCGCGTCCGCTGATCAGAGCAAAGGCGGGCTCGACAGGGTCGTGACCGACGGCGCGGCTGATACAGCTCACGGGGAACTCCTTGGGCAACGCCTTGTCGAGGTAAGCGCGGTCAAACTGAGGACCCAACACCCAGCCACAGGTGGCGAGCTGGAATGGCGCGCCCACGCGTTCAGCCGCGGCTTTCGCGGCGAGGATGTCGTCGATGGTCTTCTGCGTGTCTTCCTGCGTGGTGCCTTCCCAGGTCCACGTCTCTGGTGTCCAGAACCAGTAGTAGTCGATGGGATAGGCTTGCATGATGCGAGTAAACATGCCGGCGTAGAGGTCTTCAGCCTTGATGACACTCTCCCCCGCTCGCTCTTGCACGCGCTTGGGCACGACAAGCGGGGTTTCAGTGCCGACGCAGGTTTTCACGCCGAGCGCTGATGCTAGTTGAAACGCGTCGCGCAGCATCGCGCCAGTGCGCTCGAAGACTTCATTGCAGGCTTCGAGTTCGTTGGGCATCGGCGTAAGGCCGCGCATGACTTCGGAACCGAAATCGTCGCGATCAAACAGGACCGAAGCGCCGCAGTAGTAGTCGCTGGTCTTCTTGGCCTGCAGCCCCCAGCCCACATTCATGGCGGTGTTGTAGTAACTTGCGGGATAGCTGGACGCGACGCCGCCGTCCTCTTCCACATCCTCCGGACGTCCGATCCACACTGTGGGTTCGGCGTTGGGCCGGTTTTCGGGGTACGTGTGCAGTCCGAAGAAGTTCATGCGGAGCTTGGGGAGTTGGCCGATGATAGCTTTGTAGTTGTTCGTATTCCACCAGTCCGGGCCTTCGGGAAAGTCGTGGAAGGGTTGGATACCGCGCAAGGGAAAGAGCGGCGAGGCCGTCTCGTTCAGGTCTGGTAAGGCGAAAGGGATCTGCACATCCGGAATCACGTCTCCGTGGAGATAGAAACGCACACCGATATGCTCCGCGAACCGGTAGGCGGCGTAAAGAACTGCGGTTTCTGAACCGCCCACCAGGTAGATGGTGGTACGGCTTGTTTCATCGCGTACGGTTCGTAGGAGATAGTCTTCCTTCTCCAATGCATCTAGTTGCGCATCGGTGCGCAGAGGGTCCAGCACAGGATCGGACTTCTGCGCAAGCACGATGGCGTCGCGCTTGCCGGGCTTCCCTGCGAAAGGCAGCAGTACGCCAGTGCGCACGTAGACGTAGCGTTGCACTTCGCGCGCGGCAAAAGCTTCGAGGGGAGAGGCATGCTTTGAAGAAACGACTACGGCTGGAGAAGGTTCGGCGGTGGCGCGTGGGGTTGCGGCAAAGACAGCAAGAACCAGTAGTATCGCTGTTAGGTAGTGCGTGGTCTTCATGGCAACCTGCTTTCTCCGGTGGGACGACGAAGAGAAGAACATCCCCCTTCGCCCCCTTCAAAGGGGAATTTGTACACAACTCAATATCTATCCTAGCCAATTGCCTCGTTGCAACGCGACGGCTTTGGGCTGCGATGGCACTTCGTGTCGACGCACACGCAGCTCATCATGCTTATAGCCAGTCTGCTTGTTCAAGCTGTCCCCTTGAAGACTACAGGCATCCTGACTGGAAGCCTCAAGAGTCGACAGGGATGCCCGGGCTCCCAGTGTCGTTCATTTTGGAGTGCGGAGGCTTGCCTCTGCTTTCACTGAGCAGGCTTGCCTGCGGTTTTCATAGTTGCCCATGAGACTTTGTCCAAAACTATTCTTCTTCGCGAAGACAAAGGACTCCTGTGCCCCACGTACTTGTCTGAGAAGGGGCGGGTTGGTAGCATCCACGTGTGGATAGCCAACGGGAACAGATCATGCGCCATGAGATTGAAACGATACGGTTAAAAGACCCTGTGCCTTACACGCGCGGTTTGGAGTTGCAGAAGGCACGTGCAAAGGCCGTCGAGGCCGGGGATGCAGGCAATGCCCTGTTTCTGCTCGAACACGAGCCGGTCCTCACGATGGGACGCAATTTCCAGGCAAGCAATCTGCTGATGTCGCCGGAGGCGCTGGCTGCACGCGGCATCGCGTTGGAAAGGGTGGACCGCGGCGGTGACGTGACGTATCACGGGCCGGGCCAGCTTGTGGCGTATCCGGTGCTGGACTTGAAACAGTGGATGCAATCGATCCGCTGGTACCTGCGCTCGCTGGAGCAGGTGCTTATCAATCAGCTTGAAGGATACGGCTTATCGGCCGGGCGAGAAGAGGGGCTGACAGGTGTGTGGGTGGACGGTGCCAAGGTCGCGGCGATTGGCGTGGGCATTCACAATTGGGTGACGTACCATGGCATGGCACTGAATGTCGATCCGATCATGGAGCATTTTGGATTGATCGTTCCGTGCGGGATCGGCGACAAGCCGGTGACGACGTTGCGGCAACTCTTGGGTGCCGCGCCCTCCATGGAGCAGGTAATGGCCGACTTCGATGCTGCGTTTCGCAATTATTTCGTGGATTGGGAAGGCAACTCTCGCGCCTCATCGCAGGTCTAATTCGCGGCGACGATCTCGTAGGTGTGTCCCGCCTCCGTCGTCAGGTTCGCGTACCTTTCCGGAGTCTCGACGCGTTGGGCCGAGTTGTTTGATGTGTCGGTAACGGACAGCGCTTTTCCGGGCCAGGGATTGATCAGCTTGCATGGATTGCCCGCCAACGATTGCAGACGCACGTGCAATACAACTCCGCCCTTGCGTTCTGATGCCACGACGAACGCGCCTTGCGCGCCGAGATTCTCAAAGCCACCTTCGAAGTCAGGTGGCACTGCGGGGAACACTCGGATAAACCCAGTGTGGGATTGCAGGAGATTCTCCAGACCTACGGCATCATCGGGCCCCACGATACCGAGGCGCGCGCGGACACGTGACAGGTAACCGCGATGAGGCACCCACACGTTGATTTGCTCCAAGGTGCGGCGCGCAAGCTCTTGAACTTCCGGCGGCGAATCAAGCCCGATATTGTCGCCCCAGAAGACGGCCGACAGCGGAACCGGGATGTTGAACTCAATGGGTTCGCCGCCGGCCACATCCATGAAGACTGTCCCCTGCGGTCCATTGTAGATTGGATACGGCGCCATGCGGCTCGCGCGATCCGCCCAGGTTGCGGCCTCATCAGAATCGACACCGAGGATGCGCGCTGCCTCAGATGCCGCACGCAAGTGATAGCGAATGAGCGTGAGGGCCGACTGGCTGTCCCGGTTGAACTGGAAATCCTTGGTGATGCCGCGATGCTCAGGGGAAACCGTGGGTACGACGTGATAGAGTCCATCCGCTTCCTCTTTCAGAATGGCGGTATAGAAGCGTGCACCTTCACGCAGCACGGGATAGGCCAGGTCGCGGAGGAAGTCCGTGTCCCACGTGTATTGGAAACGCAGCCAGAACGGCCTCGCGAGCAAGGCCGTAATCTCCATGCTCTGTTCCCAGGTGAGGTGCGTGCGCACGACGGACTTGGCCTTCAAGGGATAGTGCACGAGGGGATACATCGCGCCAGGGCTCGCGTACACATCGCGCGCGTTGGCCTGAGCCATGGGAAGCAGGGTCAAGATCATGCGGTAATAGGAGTCGAGCTGGTCGAACTGGCGCAGCATGCATGGACCTGTAGCGTCAACTTCATTGAAATGAAAGTCGCCGTGCCAATTCGAGGAGTCCTGCACGCAGAACTTCGTACTCGCCACGGAACAGAGCGGCACATCGCCGTAGTAACCGCTCGGGCGCACGTGGTACGGCACGCCGCCCCACACAGCTTCCGCGATGGTCTGGCCGCCTGCCTTCCACGCGCGCGCGTGGGGTCGCGCTTCATATTCGTCGAGATGGCGCGTGTGCTCTTCCCACAGCGCTTCGACGCCCATGGCCACGGCTTGGTCGAGTTCGCGAGCGGCGTGCAGTAGAGGATCCGGATCATCTTGTGTCGTGGACGGGCATGCGAAGACCGTGAACGGGCCATTCACTGCGGACAGGGTCATGGTGGAGGCTGAGCCAGGCGACTCGTTGATGGGCGTGAAACGCTTGGTGGTTCCGTGATCGAGACGTCCTTCCTTTGGGGCGACCATGGGAGTTCCCAGGCCCTTCTCGCCTTCCACGCTCGCAAGCACTGTTGACACCCCAACTACGCGCGCGGCGAGAAGCGCGGTGAATCCGGAGGGAAAGGTCATCTCGCCGGGGAAGTCTTGCGCAATCCATGCGGTAACGCCGGTGGAGCCTGCCCTCGGCATAACCAATTGTTCGAAGTCTTCGGGGGCCTTGCCGCCTCCGACCGTGGGATGCAGTTCACCTCCGGGGAGAATGGTGTCCCGATGCCGGTACAGGCGTATGGCCACATCGCCTTCCTCCAAACCATGGCCCTCGCCGGACAAAACAATGAGGTTGCGGACGGCGCTCACGAAGATCCGCAGGTCGAGATCCTTCGCGCCGTTCTTCGCATGGAGCGTGATACTTCGCGGCGAGTTCTCCACTTCGACGGTGCCATCGGACCCAAGAAACGGCAATTGAAGAATGA
>JADLGB010000155.1 GCA_020849535.1 Candidatus Hydrogenedentota bacterium | reverse complement strand
GGTGGTCATTGTTTCCATGATGGCCTTATCCTTTTCTCGATGTGAGGTCGGCGAAGAGCTGCCTCATCTCTTCCAATACAACCTTCTGCCGCGCGACAACCTTCGCGTTGGGTTCTTCCCGCAGGCGGGCGATGTTCTCACGCACCGGCAATTCCATCACACGGTTGAGCGTGATGCCCTGCTCCAGGACGTGGCGCGCGCCTTCGTAAAACTCCGTCAGTGCGTCCAACAGAGCGCCGCCCTTCTCCAGAGAGCAGTGCGCGTCGTCGTCTGAGAACGCGTTCTGCTGAAGGAACACTTCGCGAATCATGCGGGCTACTTCCAGAATGAGCCGCTCCTGGTCCTGGAGCGCATCGGGGCCTACGAGCTGCACCACTTCCTGCAGCTCCGCGTCGCGCTGCATCAGCGCCTGGATGGCAGCCCGATTTTCCATCCACGTCTTCGGGGCGTTTTCCCGGAACCACGGGTCGAGTTCCGCGAAGTACAACGAGTAACTGCGGTTCCAGTTAATCGAGGGGTAGTGACGGCGATACGCCAGCGAGGCGTCCAGCGCCCACAGGGCGCCGGCCACACGCTGCGACGTCTGCGTCACGGGCTCCGACAGGTCGCCGCCCGGAGGCGACACCGCGCCCACGATGGTCAGCGAGCCGTAGCGTGGGTGCTCGCTTTCCGCTTCCTTCCCGCTGCATACCACGCGGCCGCTGCGTTCGTAGAATTCCGAAATGCGCGCCGCCAGATACGTGGGGTAGCCTTCCTCGCCGGGCATTTCTTCCAGGCGCGACGAGATCTCGCGCAAGGCTTCCGCCCAGCGGGAGGTGCTGTCCGCCATAAGCGCCACGTCGTAGCCCATGTCGCGGTAGTACTCGGCCAGCGTGATGCCGGTGTACACGGATGCGTCGCGCGCGGCCACCGGCATGTTCGAGGTATTCACCACGAGAACCGTCCGGTTCATCAACGCGTCGCCGCTCTTCGGGTCTTTCAGATGCGGGAATTCATCCAGCACGTCAGCCATCTCATTGCCGCGTTCGCCGCAGCCCACGTAAATGATGATATCGGCGTTGCAGTACTTGGAAAGCGTCTGCTCCACAACGGTCTTTCCGGTGCCGAACCCACCGGGCACGATTGCGGACCCGCCCAAAGCGATCGGGAAAAGGCAGTCCAACACACGCTGCCCCGTCAGGAACGGGCGGTCGCATGGGAGTTTCCGGGTCACAGGACGCGGCCGCTTCACCGGCCACGTGTGCATCATCTTCAAGGGGGTGCCGTCATCCAACGTGGCGATCACGTCGTCCACCGTGTACTCGCCCGCACCGGCGATCGTCTTGATGACGCCCTCTTTGCCGGGCGGAACCAGAATGCGGTGCTCGATCGTGCGCGTCTCCGGGACCGTCCCCAGGATGTCGCCGGTCACCACGCGGTCGCCCACCTTGGCCTTGGGCGTGAAAGCCCATTTCTTTGCCCGATCCAGGGCGTGCGCCGTCAAGCCGCGGCCGATGAAATCGCCCGACTGCTGCTGCAGCGTGATCAGTGGCCTCTGAATCCCGTCAAACGTGGAGCCAAGCAATCCCGGACCCAGCTCGACCGACAAGGGATGACCGGTGGGCACGACGGATTCGCCCAGGTACATGCCCTGGGTATCCTCAAACACCTGTGCGAAGATCGTGTCCTTGTCGATACGGATCACCTCACCCATAAGGTTCAGTTTACCGACGCGCAGGATCTCTCCCATGGCCACGCCAAGCATGCCGCTGGCGGCAATCATGGGACCGGAGATGAGCGTCAGCGATCCGATCTGTTGCTGTTCGGTTGAGGGCATAATCTGTCACTCCAATCTGATTTCGTAACCGACGGCGGGCTTCAACACCGCCGACAGGTAGGCGTCAACGTTTGATTCCTCTTGTTCGAAGGCCGGACAGTTCACGACCAAGGGAAGCCCCTTGTGCTTGCGCAGATGTTCCGTGAACCACTCCGAGAAGCCACTGCGGAAGCGTTCCATGAGGATCACCACATGGCAATCCCGTTCTTCAAGCAGTTCACTCAGACGCGCTTCCACGGCGCGCGCGTCGGCCGTGTCCTCGACATGAATTCCGGCCAAGGCCAGCTTGAGCGAGGTGATGCCGTGGGCCAAGGCGACGATCTTAGGCATACATGATTTCCTCGCGTACACGGCCCCGCGGAAGATGGTTGGTCTCGCCGCGCGCCATCAGCCGGATGTTGATGATCTCGTTGTGCTTGAGCCACACGTAGTACATGGGCACCGCAATGCTCATCACCTTCACGCGCGCCTCACGGCGAAGGTGCCGAATCATGATCTGCTCGAACATGCGCTCCATCGGGCTGAAACGCGCCGACTGCACGAACATGAAGAACATTTCCGACAGCGGCTTGTAGATGGTCTTTCCGAGAACTTCCATGGCGGCCGCCGAATCGCGCGCCGAAGCCACGGTCTGCAAGGTGCGCGCGGTCAGCGTGCCCTTCGGCAACAGCCGCCCCGCCAGAGCGTCCGGAGTCGCATCCGCTTCCCTCAACTGAAAGAGGAGCCGGACATTGATCCGATCGATCTCCATGCGCAGCGCCGTGCAGAGAATCTTTGAATCTTCGTCTTCCTTCTCGAGCAGCGTGGCCACATTTTCGACGAAGTAGGCGCGATCCAGAGCCTCCTCCAAAACACGCACCGATCCATCGGACTCGTATTCTGGAAGGGCCTGAAGCAGACCGGAGCAAAGCCCGGAGTTCCAACCGGCCAGCGCACTGACCAGTTCCGCCATCGTGCCGCGCTCCGCCATCGAACGCAGAAGCGGCACGGTCAGACCGGGGCCTGGCTGAAGGTCCTTCAGCGCCTCTTCCCCGCCGATCTCGTGGTGCCGGAGCCGCAACAACGACTTGACCGCGGCGAGATCCCAACGCCGAAGGAAGGTCTTCACCAGGGGCCGCATGCCATCGCCCGCCAGGGTAAGTACTTTCTGGAGTGTATTGACCAGATTGCGCGACAAGGCTTCTTCGATGGCGTCCGCTCCATGAAACCGCGTGAGCGCCTCCGCCATTTCCTGCTCGTACGGCGACGCCACGAGCGCGTCTACAAGACGCGGAGCATCATCCAGATCGATGAGGGCATCCAACTGCGCGTGACTCAACAGCCGGCTTCGCATCCCGGCCACCCGCGCATTCATATACGGATCGGTGCTGTCCAATCGTTCCATCACACCGTCCCTCCAAACAGGGTCTGTAGGCAGACCTTGCGTGCCCGGTCCTCGAGCTTGTGAAAACGGCTGGAGAGCGAGTTCGTGATCCGGCTGCTCCGCTGGGCGTCCTGCACGGACACCCCGTCCGTCAACGAGGCGGATTCCAAGACGGGGATATGGCCATAGCCGTGCGCCGCCAGCCATTGGCGGCACGCCTGGGCGTGCGCCGCCGGCGCGATCACCTCGGCTTTCTCCGGCGCAACCGTCATGACCTCGGCCAGGAGCGCTTCGAGAATCGCGGGGAACTCCTGCGACGCGGCAATGCGCTCCAATTCCCCCTCGACGGAATGCAGGACCTCGTCCGAGACCCGCTGCCGCATGCTGAGCGCATCCTGCTCGGCCTGCATTTCGGCAAGCTGGCGGGTGCGCTGCGCAAGCTGGGCCACTTCGCGTTGCGTGCGCTCTACGGCGTCCACGCGGCGTTTGGCCGTCTTCTCGCGGGCCTCAGAGACGATTCCGTCAGCAGTCTGACGGGCCGCCGCCAGCGCGCGCTGGCAACGATCCTCGATCTGCCGGGTCATCGTATCTAGTAGGGCGTGCTGCATCTATCGTTTTCGCTAGATGTTCAACCACAGAAGAATGGCGATAACGAATCCGAACACGACGATGGTTTCCGGGATGGCGAACAGAATGAGAATGTTACCGAAAAGCTCGGGCTTCTCCGTGATCGCGCCGGCGCCCGCCGCGCCAACCGCGGACTGCGCCCGGCCCGTGCCGAGACCGGCCCCGGCAATCGCGATGCCCGCGCCCAAGGCCAAACCCATCGCCCGAAGCCCTGTGCCCACGCTATGCGATTGTGCGGCAGCTTCCGCTTCGGCGCCTTCGGCCGCCAAGCTCATCGGCGCGATAGCCAGCATTCCCACAAAGACCAGCAATGTGAGATAGATTATCCTCTTCGTACGGTCACTCAAAGTCACCATGATGCCTCCTTCTTAAACGGTTGGTAACTCTTTCCTTCAGGTGAATAGAACTTCGGCAGGAACTCAACGTAGTTCAGACGGAGCGAGTGAATCGTCGGGCTGAACATACTGAGTCCGATATTGAATGCATGGATGAGCAGCGCGATGGGCACGCCGATGATCAGGCCAAGTGCTCCGCCCAGGTCATTCGCAAGGTCGGCGATGAGCACCCCGGCCAGTCCCAGCGCCATCAAACGGCAATAGGAAAGCACGTTGCCGACCAGCGATACGACTTCCAAGGCGATGATGGGCGCCATCGCTCCGACGGCCCATACGAGAAGTCCCAGGAACGAAACAAAGCACAGCCCGGCGAGAACCTTGAAAAACAGGGCGGGAAAGGGACCCACGCCCGCGAAGCCGAGCACCACGATCGCAATGCCGATCAATCCCAGCAGTAGCGCGAACTTCTCCGCCGCGTGCTTGGTGTGGTGGTGCCGCAAGTCCGCCCGAATCCCCAGAATCAGGGCCAGCGGAATGTGAATGCACCCGAAAATAATGGCATACAGCATGAGCGTTACCGCGTCATGCCCGCGGTGAAACCACAGAACCGGCATATGCAGGTACTTCTCGCCGAAGTTGCCGAAGAACTCACCATAGAGGAAGCCAAAGATGATGGCGGACCCACCCATCCAATAGGCGACCGTGCCCGCCGCATTCACCGGCGCGAGGTGCCCCAGTTTGCGCTTGAGAAAATAGCCAAACGCGATCACGGCGAGTCCATACGCGACGTCGCCCAGGATGAACCCGTAGAACAGCACAAACGAAACGGCCACCAGGGCGGTCGGATCCATCGTGCCGTACGTGGGGGGCCTGAACAGGGTGAGCAACACCTCGAACGGCTTCAGCCAGGAAGGGTTTCGCAATTGGGTCGGTACGTTGCGAATATCCACTTCGTGGAGCGGCAGCGTACTCACGAGCGTCTCACCGGGAAACTGCCTATCAAGGGCCGCACGAAGCTCGCTGGACGCATCGCTCGGCACCCACCCGTGAATCACGCCGATCATCTCGCTCTGCGCAAAACTGTTCACGGCGGAAAGCTGCGCCATGCGATCCGAGAGCTTCGCCTCGACCGCCATCAACTCGGCGCCCACCTGCCGGGAGTATTCCAGCAACTGCGCGTTCAGACTTGTCGCGTCAGCTTCATTCCGCGCGAGCGCATCGGCAACCCGCGCAAGAACTTCCCGCACGCCCAGCCCCTTGAATCCGTTGCCCGGTGGCTCCATCGGCGCGATGCGCTCTTCCCGAAGCACGGTTCCCACGGTCTCATTGAGACTCTCCGGGTACATGACAATCCCGACCACCGTGTTGCGAGAAAGACGTTCATGGACAAGGCGAACCTCGGGCCCCAACTCCGTGCGAAGCCGTTCGCTCAGAAGCTCGAAGGTGCGCCCGCCGTCTCCCTTGAGCACGAACGCGCGCGCATTCTGGCCCAGGATGACGTCCCGGCCGCCCAGCAAGGGCTGAAGCATCTCCAGGGAACGCTTGAATGTATTCAGAATCTCGATGTTGTCTCGAATATTGATTCTGCGCCGGGTGAACGATCGAAGCTCGCGAATCCAGGTGCGCGCCTTCTCGTCGAGTTCCCTGCGCGATGCCCTGGCGATGCGCGCACCCGCGGAGACGACGGCGTCGGGCGCGGGCTTCGCGGTCAAAAGAGGAACCACTTCATTCAGCGTGCGATGCAGCTCCTCCAGGGCGTCCGCCTCGCGCTGCTGCGCAGGCTCCAGATCGATGCGCTGGAGATAACCTTCCGCCTCCTCGACGGCCAACGGCACCTCTTCGATGTGCACCGCCCCGTGCTCCTGGAGAAACGTCACCACGTCCGTAAGACGCTGGCGCATGCAGACGATTTCTACCCGGTCCATTCTCGCGATCATGAAGACCTCCGCACCGCGGCGGGCACAATCAGCGATACAACCTGTTTCACCGCCTCCTGCGCGGACGCCTGCGCTTGCGCACGCAATTCCTTCAGCCGTTGCTCGGCATCGCGCTGGCGCTGCAAACGCTCTTGTTCCCTCTGATGCTCGGCATCTCGGCGCATCTGAGCCAGCTCCACGGCCAGATTGGAGGCTTCCGTTTCAACGATTCGAGCCGCCTCGGCGCGCGCACCGGCAACGATCCGCTCCGCTTCCTGCCCGGCCGCCTCCGACTTCGTCAGCAGCTCGCGCTCGTGAACGGCGATCAGCGGCAAAGCAGAATTCGCCATCTGTACGTTTTTCTCCACAGCACACCACTACGGTTGTTGGATTGGCAATGGCCTTCCGCCTCTGCCGGCCCGCTGACAGCCCCGAATTCCTACTGGGTCAACGCTCACAAGCAGAGTTGCTTCCGGCGTCAAATCGGGCAGGATTCTGCCAAATCGCTGGACCCAGTGTCAACCAAGCAACGGCGCGGCCTTACAACACGCCGCCCAAATCCTCGCCACGGCACGAAGGGCTCATGAGTCCACTCGCTCCGCGGGCGCCGGGGTCGCCTCCAACGGGCGTTCGTCGGACACAACCCATTGGCGGTCCTCGATCAGCGGCAAACGCGTGTCGAACAAGCGGTTGAACACGACCCGAAACAAATTAACGGGAGTGATCGCGGGGTAAACATCCTTACCGGCTCCTTGGGACGCGCCGTTCGGGAAACGAACCGCAATCAAACTCGCATAACGCTGGGATCCCGTGCCCGGCTCGCGCTGGAGCAGCAACGGCGCTCCCCGGCTCGACACGAGAAGAACGACCGCCGGGCGCGCCGAATTCCGCACGATCCCGTCGATCGCTTCCCTCAACTTCTGATTCGTGAAGTACAACTGGTCCAGATAAGCCGCGCGAAACTCCGCTTCTTCACCCCGGAATCCTTGATGGATGGACAAGGAGCCCGGCCCGAATGGCTGCGCCGGATATCCGTCGCGCGTGAACAAAAACGGCGGATCCGGCAACGACAAGTGGGCCAGGACAAAGCGAGGTTTCGGCGAATCATCCTTCGACAGCTTCGGCATGCCCTCCAACGCGGCCAGTATGCGCGTGCTACGGTACGCGAAGCGCCAATACGCGGGGTTGTCATACCGCGCGAAATACACCGCCTCCATGATGCGCGAAACCGCCGTGCGATCGGCCAACACAATCTCGAATTCGCTGGCCGATTCGCTCGGCGAAATACAGCGAACGTTCGGTAGCCGGGGCTCGAGCGACTGCATGCCCGGACTGAACACCACAATTTCGTACCCCTGCTCCCGGAGGAAGCGGAATACCCGGTTGTCGTGATAAAGCTGGAGTACCGTGCCCACCCCCGACGTGGCCCGGGTTTCCTCGGGCACAACCGCCGATAGATAGTCCATATTGAGGCACGCCGCGATGGAATACACCGGGTGGGTGTAGTTTGACTGGGAACTCTCCGGAATCGTGAACCCCAACTCGCGTAATGCACCTTCAAATGCGAGATTGTTGTAGCCGTATTCCGACGCCAAGATATCCCCGCGCGCATAGCCGTCCAGCGCAATGAGGTAGATGTCGGGGAGCTGCGCTCCCGAAACGCCCGCTTCTTCCTGGTGCGCGGCTATCGCCAAGTCCACCGTTTTCACCTCGGCACCCGGAACGCGGTTGAACCCAACCACGGCAACGTACAGCGCCACCAGAATCGCGGCGAACCAGTTGGCCGACCGCGTCGCCACGCGGGTGTCTCCGCCATAGCGCAGCGCCGCCCGCACGGAAAAACCTGTTAGCATCAAGTACGCGGTGATCATCCAAGCGGCTCGGCGCCCGAAGATTGGAGTCAAGAGAAACGCCGCCACCGCAAAACCGGCCAGGGCCGCCGGGACAAGCACCAACACCAGCGCCCGCAAAGAGTCTCGATTCCCGCGCGCCCGCCATGCCACGCCGCCGATGACCAGAACGGCCACCAGCCCGAATACCGCGTAGAAGGTCCACGGGGACCACACGGCGAGCACAGGAATGACGCGGCTGATGATGTCCTCCAACACGCCCCACAGCACGACCAGGAACAAGACCAACGTCGAGACTGCCAGCCCCGCCCGGTATCGGTCTCTCAGCAGAGCCCAACCCAAGAGCCATAGGACCAATGACCCCAGAATCAAATAAAGGGCCGGAGGCAGAAGAGCCGCAAACGGCGTCACTTCCACATTTTGGGCGTAGAGTCCCAGCAGTGGGGTAAGGGAGAGCAGCATGGGATGTATAACGCGAACGGTCCGAAGGTCCTCGAGGGCACGTTCACCCACACCGGTACTCATGACAATTTGACACCTTTCTCAATCCGCTTCACACCGCATATGGTACCAAAATATGGAATACAAATGCGAATTGGGTTGAAAATCGCACTTTGCGCGCATCGCCGCCAAGCCACCCTCGCTGCAGAATCCTTATTTCACATGCACTTAAACCACTGATCGGTCCTATATAGTGGACAAATCCTTTCTAACACCACAACATATTGATTTTCTCGCCCTCTAGTGATAGACTGCCTTTTGCAGTGACCGACTGCGGAAAGCCTGACGCGCTGGGGGTGTTGGTGTAGGCTTCCTGGTGGTGCGGTATTGGCGGAAGCGCAGAACGGCTTCTGCTGCAAGCCATTTACAATAAACAACTTACAATTTTGCAGGACCGTGCGAGGTCCTCTTTGAAGGACGCGGTATCGGCCCGCTGCTAGTGCGGAAAAGCGAAGGGGCAGATAGTGGTGGACATCACGGGAAGGCGCTCCTATAATGCAAACGGCCTCTTCGACCCGGCGGTGCTGCCGGACTCCAGAGGACGACATCTCGAAGCGACAACAATCAACCTCTTGGGCTGCAACTGCTTACGCGTTTTGTCCCCAAAGAATAATGGACGGAACCCGGCGCTATGAACTTCGTTGAACCAAAGGTCTTCCTCGTAGGCGAGACCCGAATCGTCGAGGATGGACTGCAAGATTACCTCAACCACGTGGGGGTGCCCGCCTGGAACACCGACGCCCCCTCGGATGCCGAAAAGCTGTGTGAAGTGTACGGACGCCTCTGCTACCGAAGTTTTGAGCCGGGCCTGAATCCCAACGTGACCCGCGTGCGCAAAGGGAATGCCAACTACCTTGGGCATGTGCTGGAAGTGGGCCACGGCAGCGTGATCGAACACGCCGTATTGAACTTCGTGTTTGCCGACGTCAGCCGCGTCTTCACGCATGAACTCGTGCGACACCGCGCGGGCACAGCCATTTCCCAGGAATCGCTCCGCTTCGTGCGCCTGGATCGGCTTTCCGCATTCATGCCCTCGCATATTCGCGAAGATGATGACGGCATGGAGATCTATGCGAAAACGTTGGAACAGTTGGAAGAAGTCCAGCGCAGCCTGGCAAAAGCCTACGCAATCGAGGACGAATCCAAGTTCGACCGCAAAAAGAAACTGACTTCGGCCTTCCGCAGGGTCGCCCCGGAAGGCTTGGCGACAACCATCGGTTGGTCGTGTAATTTCCGCGCGCTGCGGCACGTCATCGAAATGCGGACCGCCCCGGACGCCGAGGAGGAATTGCGCGTGG
>JADLGB010000334.1 GCA_020849535.1 Candidatus Hydrogenedentota bacterium | reverse complement strand
TCGTCCGTGTTTCCCGCACGTTGCGGGGCGCGGCAAATCTGTTATACTCGTGCGGGGACCGACAAAGGAGCACGCTCATGAAACGGGTTGGAATCTGCGTAGCGGTCTTGGGATGCATTATCATGATCGGATGTCAGCGATACCGCGCCGGGGCGCCCCATGGGGCCATCGACGTCATTGCGCACCGGGGCGCCAGTGCATACGCCCCGGAGAACACGCTCGCCTCGTTCAAGCTCGCGAAGGAGATGAGCGCGGACTGGTTCGAGTTGGATTGCACCCTCACCAAAGACGGCGAGGTGGTAGTGATCCACGATGACACGGTAGATCGAACGACCGACGGCACGGGCTACGTGCGCGACCTGACCTTGTACGATATCAAGCAACTCGATGCGGGCTCCTGGTTCGCGCCCGAGTTCGCGGGCGAACGCATCCCGACCCTCCGGCAAGCCCTCGAATTTGCGAAGTGGAACATCGGCGTCTATATCGAGATCAAGGACAGCGCCGACGACCGCACGCTCCTCAACAATGTCGTGGAAGCCGCGGAAGGCAACAAGCGGGCTGACCGGAAGTACTATCACGAGATGTTCGCGCTAATTGAGCGGAGCGAATCGCGCAATCTCGAACTGACCCGCAAGGTGATCGACGAAGTGCGGCGCCTGAAGATGCAGCGCCACGTGGTTATCCAGTCCTTCTCCCCGATCGTCTGCGCCATTGTCAAGGCGGAAGCGCCGGAGATTCCCGTCGAGTATCTCGGCTCTTTCGGGGACGAAGGCGGGATCTCCTGGGAGAATTACCTTCGCCTCGGCTACTTCTTCGATTTCGACGGATTCAATACCGACAAGGACTCGATGACCATCGGCCGCCTGGCCGCCTTCCAGAAAGCGAAGAAGTCCGTCGCGGTGTGGACCGTCAATGATTTGGAAGAAATGAAGCGCTTCGTGGAATGGGGCGTGGATGGGATCATCACCGACAAGCCCGATCTGGGACGTTCCGTCACCGGCACCGTGAACC
>JADLGB010000154.1 GCA_020849535.1 Candidatus Hydrogenedentota bacterium | reverse complement strand
TCGCATCGAGCATTATCACCATCCGCGCCACCTCATGCTGAACCTGGAAGCCCTGCAACGCATGAAAGAACGCGGCGGCGCGGTGTCCGGAATCTTCGGGTGAATACCTCTTGTAGCGCAGGCGTCCAGCCTGCAATTCGGATGCAGGCGGGACGCCTGCGCTACAACCGGACTTGATCACTCACCTCGAGGAGCGCCGCGTTCTCCCTCCACGATGCGGAACGTCTGTTCTGAATTCTCGATCAGTTGCGCGGCTTCATCAAATTCGCCTTGGCCGTATAGCCAGTCGATGCGGGACAGCAGGCGGCGCAGATCCCAGGCGGTCTGCGAGGTCACGCCCGATGCGCGGGCCTCGGCATCTAGGTGCCGCAAGTCGTCCATGGACTGTTCCGCGAGTGCGTGGGCCGCGACTCCCGACCAGTACGTATAGAAGTCCGCATACTGCAATTCGCGGAGGATATCCTGCGCGTAGCGCTGGAAGTTGCCGGGGTCGCCGCCCGCCGCGGCGGCGAGCTTGGGGTCGCCTTCAAATGCGCGATGCACGGCCATGGCGGCCATGAAACGCCGGTTGGCTTCATTGGCCTCGGGTAAGATCTGGCCCATGTAGCGATCGCTCAGCACATCGACCTTCCACTCCAAGTCTTCCGCGCGCTCGTCCATTATCTGCGCAACACGGTGCCAATCGCCGAAATCGTACTCCCACCGGTCCAGGTAGCCATCGCCGTCCGTATCAAAGGTCCGAATTTCGCCCAGCGCGCCAAGCCCTGCGAAATGGCCCACCTGCATCCAACCCTCTTGCGCATGCTTGAGATGGATGCGGCGGTCGACGGGGCTGTAGTACAACTCGCGCGACGTGGACGGCTTCGTGCTGTACTCCCGGCGCACGTTCCACTTCTGACCCGGCCCGCCCGTGTTCTCCATGAACCGTCGTTCCCAGGTCCAGAAAACGCCTTCCCACCGGCGATCCTCGTCGCTGTGATCGCCGTGGCCGATGTCGATGGTGTCGTCGCTTTCCTCATGCCAACTGAATCCCGTTTCCTTCGCCTCGTACGCATCGCAGATACCCTGCAGATCTTTCCACGGCGTTACGATGGTCGTCTGGGGCGGGCGTCGCTTCGTGTTCACATGCTGTACGCCGCGGTAATCATAGGGCGCGGCGCCGACCAGGTTGAAGCCGAAGTCGTAGTGCAGCGGCATGGCGTCCGAACTGCCTTTGTCGATATCAAAACCATAGCGGATGTTCACGATACCCATGTGCCGCAGTGCGGGCTTCCACGGCGCGGCGAAGTGGCTGTAATCGTTGGCGTAGTCGGGGTCGACGTCGGTGTCGTAGCTGATGGGCACCGCGCTGCACCGGACGACCACCTCGCTCTGGCCGTCGCTGTCGGTGTCGTAGAATGCGAAGGGACATTCGGAGATGGGCGACCAGCCCCCGGACTCGGTGTCGAGTTTGTTCATATAGATCATGCTGTCGCCGTAGGGGTCGCTCTCGAAGAAGCTCGGCCCGCCGTACTCGTAGCCGCTCAGACTCCACATGCTGCTGTCGTCATCGAGGTCCACGCCAAACCAGCAGTAGCGCAGCTCGCTGTCCACAAAATAGCGAATGTCCATCTCGTCAGGATCGTTGTCGCCGTCATCGTCGATGTAATCGACCATCCGATCCACCGTGCCATCCCGCCCGTAGTCCGCGACATAACAATCCGAATCCCGGTCGCCGCCGGCGGCGAGGCTACCGTCCTCGTCGTCATCAATCACCCAGACAATCGCGTCCTGCGTCTGTCCGCTGCGGTCATTAAACGTCTCGCGCCGGACCAGCCCCTTGCCGTCATCCACCGCAAATGACTCCCCAACTCCCAGCGCGGCCGCTTGATCCCACCACGGCTTGCGGTCCAGCCGCAGTTCGCCGCTCGAACTCAGTGCAGTAGCCTGCATCCACCACGGTCCTTGCGCATCCTTGCCAAGCTTCAGCGAAGCTGCGTCCGCCAAAACGAGAGGCGCCATTGTCAAGGTCATTATCAGCACGAGTGAGAACCGCATGGACTTCGACTCCTACTTGTCCAGATTGCTTCCGGATCGTTGGTTTCGGCTCCGCTTGCCGCCTGGCATAGCGATATGCGAGGAAGACGCCGCTTGATTCTTGATAGTACCTTACCAGAATCCTGCATGCGATGGAGGCTTCCAAATGGATCGACGGCCCTTACATCCCCCTCGACCCTTCGGGCCTGCCCCCTTCCAAGGGGGAATTCAGAGGGCCCTCCAGGCTCTCTGTGCTGCGGACCAAAAGTCCTCGTGTTGCCCCGAGAAAATCTATTCATTCACTGACATGGTGTAGCATAATTCCCCCTTTGAAGGGGGTGGCCCGCAGGGCCGGGGGATGTTCTTCGTGCCAAGCGCATTGCACCGGCCCAACCGGGGCGGTCTCGTCCGCCAGCCCATTCACGCCTTCCGGGCGATGCAGCCGATGTAGTCATGAATCACGTCGAACGTCCCTCTCATCTCGTGGCGGGTCTTCAAGATATCAAGGAAACGCCGTTCGAGCGCGCCGCGCCGGCGGGGATCGACGGCGTCGTAGAAGGCGGTTCCCGCGCCGGACTTCAGCAAATGTTCCAAGACTTCTTCAGCGGTGTCGTACCGGAACGTGATCTGTCCATCCCAAATCTGTTCTGCGTCGAAATCGGCTGAATGGAGTTCAGCCCGGACATGATCCATGTCACGAGGGAAGTCAAACGCCACGCGTTTCTCGAGGACAGACAAATCCTCCGCGACGATTTCCCAGAAGATATCGAGTGGCTCTTTCGGCGAGTTCTCTTTGTGAACGACGAAGGCCAGACGGCCTCCCGGCTCAAGTGCGTCGCGAGCGGCGGCGAAGAAAGGAGCCAAGGGGATGTACCCGAGAACCCAACTGGAGCAGACGACGTCAACAGAACCCGAAGTCTTGAGCAAGGCGAGGGCGTCTCCGGCTTCGAAGCGGATGTTCTGCACGCCACGTGAGTGCGCCCTTCGGCGGGCTTCCGTGAGCATGCCTTCCGAGAGGTCCACCGCCAGCACTTCCCCGTGCGCATTCAGCCGCTCGGCAAGCAGGGCCGTGCCGTACCCTGTACCGCAGCCTGCCTCGAACACGCGTTCCGAACCCGCAAGCGCCAAGCGCTCCGCGAGATCATGGATGGGCTTGCCCGCCTCGCAGAGCCAGAACGTGTCGTAGTACTCGTGAATGCGATTGTATGCCGTCTTGAGTTCATCAGCCCCCACATCGCCCCGCGCTTCGTTACGGACCTGAAAGAAGTGCGGGACGGCATGCCGCTTAGGCAGATGCTCTTCGCAAAATGTGGCGGATGCATCGGGAGCAAGCGGCCAATCCCCTCCGCACAGGTGACGCGACAAGGTCTGCCCCACGCAGCAGGTGCGCGGCCTGCAAAAGTGTTCGCCCATGCGATCGAGTATGGCAGTGAGCGGTTCGCTAGCGACGTTGCCGAACGAGAGTGGCACCAAGTTGCAGGGGCACACTTCGCCGCTGCCATCGATGTAGAGGTGCGTCAATCCCGCCCCGCATCCGAACGCCTCGGGCGACTCGACGTAGAGGAAGGTGGACAGGATTGGCAATTCGTGTCTGCCAGCAAACTCGCGCTGATACTTGAGTATCCGCTTCTGCTCTTCGTCGCGAAGAAGGGCCTCCTGTTTCCCTGCCAGCCTGCCGGTGGCGCTCGGTTCCAGCAGGTGCACCTCGAGCGCGCCGGAGTCGGCCGCGAACTGCATAAAGGCCTCGAACCGTTCCGGGCGCAGCAGATCGTGTGTGCCCACCGCAATGATGTAAGGATACAACCCAGCGTTCGCCGCCATGTCGAGTGCGCTCAACGCGGACGCGAAAGCGCCCTCGACGCCCCGCAGGCGGTCGTGTTCGGCCGGATCCGCAGAATCCAGACTGACGCCCAGCGCAAACAGACCGTTTCGCCGAAGCGCGTCCGCTCGCTCCTGCGTGAGCCCGCAGCCGGTCGTGTTCAGGGTCAGATAGGTGGTGTCATCAAAGGCGAGGACCACTTCTTCAAGATCCGGGCGCAACAGCGGTTCTCCGCCCGTCAGCGTTACGTGCACGACACGCAGATCCTGGAGTTGCCGAACAACATCCCGCAGCGTGTCGAGAGGCACATCCTCCTGAATTCGTCCGGAGTTGTAACAGTGCCAGCAGCGGTAGGTGCAACGATTGGTCACCGCCATCGTCACGGAGAAGAGCCGCCGATCCGTGACCTCCCCCAAGGAATTGAACTGGGCCGCCATGTTGTCGAAGGCCCGGCTGGGATACGGCGGGAAGTGGGTGTTGAGCACGCGCTTGCCGTCGAATTCGACAACCTTCTCGTGCGCGAGATAGTCCTTCAGGAAAGCCCCAACCTTGGGGTGCATCTTGGAGAATGGGGCCTCGCGCATGACCTCTGAAAGAAACTGGCTGCCATTCAAGGGTCGTACCTCCGGATGTTGCTCCCCGCAAGAAATGGGGCAAGCGCCGTGCCACAACACGCCACGAACCTAACTTATGCACATCCAATCACTTACTCGACACGCTGCCGCTTTGCAGTGAGTGATGAGATACCAGAAAATGCGCTGGGGCGCACACGAAATGTACACGCCCCTAACCCTCTCTATCGCCCCCCGCACGCGGGGGGGAAGTAATCTCAGATCTCAAATCTCAGATCTCAGATTTTGGAGTGTCTGCCCGCCTGCGGGAGAAGAACGTCCCATAAGTCCCATTCTTCCCATCAGTCCCATCTTGTGGGTGCCTCCCCCCAAGGCTATTATAGACTACGGGGGGTTTGGTTGCCTGGCTGATTGCCCAAACACAGAGGGGGAAGACCGATGATCTTGCGAAAGAGGCATTCGCTCGGCGTGTACGTGATCGCGGTCTTTGCAGCGGCCCATGCCGCAGCACTTCCAGAAGTCAGGCTGGACGGGCCGCACTACTCCGTGACTGTCGACGCCGAGCATGGCCAGTTATTCCACTTTGCAGACAAGACTGGTAATTGCGAGCTGAACGTCCCCTTGGATCTCGCCGGCAATTTCCAGCTCGCGATCCAACAAGTCAACGGCACGCAGGCCGTAGTACTTGGCGCGCAGCAACGATTAAGCCAGTCCAATTTGAACGGCAACACGCTGGAACTCGTCTGGGACGGGCCGCTCACCGATACGCAAGGCGCAACGCACGACATGGCCGTGCATCTGACTGTGGATGCGGAGGGAGACGCGGTCACCTTCAAATGCCGCGTGGAGAATCGCTCGCCGGATATGCTGGCTGAGATCTCGTGTCCAATACTGGGGGGACTCGAAGACTTCTCGACGCCCGGCCAGGAGGCGCAGTGCGCGCTCTATCCCCCGCCCGCGCGGAAGACTCTGGAGAGGCCGTTTGGCAACTACGCTACCGCGTATCCCGGTGGGCTCAACATGGGATTCATGGACCTCAACAACGCCGCGAACAATCGCGGACTCTACATCGGACTCCACGACACAGTCGCGCGGCACAAGCAGTTCCGGTTCGCGGAAAGCGGCCAGGGCGACGCGAGCACCGTCAGTTTCAGCGCGGTGCACTTCCCGCATACAAAGGCCGGGGACACGTTTGAGGGATCGCCGGTGGTCTTCAGGCTTCATGAAGGGGATTGGCGCACGGGAAGCCTCTTCTATCGAGACTGGTTCAAGTCAACGTTTGGACTCATGGACCCCTCGCGCGATTGGATCCGGCGCGAGAGCTTCTTCCAGATGATCATGATGATGCTGCCCGAAGGCAACATCAACTATACCTTTAAGGATGTGCCGCAACTTGCGAAGGATGGACTGAAGTACGGCGTGCGCTCGCTGCAGCTCGCGGGATGGCAACGCGGTGGCCACGACAATGGCTACCCGTATTACGAGCCCGACCCGCGCCTCGGCACCTGGAATGACGTGGCGGAAGCCATCGAGAAGTGCCACAAGATGGGCGTCAAGGTGTACTTCTTCGTCAATTTCCAGCCCGTGATGATGGACCTGAAATGGTATCGCGAGGAACTCGGCAACTACGCCGCACTCAACGGGCACGGCGCGATCCAGTGGATCGCGGGATGGGGCATGGGCACACTCGCCTCGCGCATGGGCGACACGGTGCCGCTCATGGCGTTCGCGGATGTCTCGTATCCCGGCATGAGCGACATGCTCACTGGCTACTTCCGCAAACTCGCGGAGGCCGGCGCCGATGGCCTTCATGTGGATAAGATGTTTCCGGCCGCGCTGGACTTCAATCCGCGGCTCACGATGGGACCGGACACCTCGCCCTGGGAAGGCGCGGTGCAGCTCATGGCGCGCATCGACCGCGAGTGCCGGGCGGTCAACGATGACTTCCGCATGTCCTTCGAGTGCAACTGGGACCGGATCCTGCAATTCAGTTGCGCCACGTGGTGGGCGGGAAACATGACGACGGCGAAACTGGTTTTCCCGGAAGTCGCCGAGACCGTCGGTCACTACATGCCCTACGACTTCCTCGCGATCAACCACGACGTGCGGCTCGGACATGCGGTCATGATCGCACCGTACAAGTTCAACCGCTCGATGGACGTCAAGCCGTGGCGGCGCATGGCCCGCTACATCGGCGAGGTGAAGTCAATCCGCGACCAACTCACAGACATCGTCTACCTGGGCGAGGCGCTGCCCCCGCAGCAGGTCTTGCTGCCACCGGAGGGCCTGCCGGGCGGCGTGCAATGCGCCCTATGGCGCAGTCTCAAGGACGGCCGCCGCGCTTGCATCTTCACGAACGACGGCACGACCGCGGTGGAACAGACGCTTCTTGGCTTTGAAGACAACGCGTCCGGCCACGTCGAGGTCTATACGCCGTTCGAGAAGAAAATGGATGGCGCCTTCCCGATCACGGTGACGATACCCGCCGAAGGAATTTCTTTCATTGTCGAGTCTGCGGGACCAAGCGCCGGAACGCGAGGGGAGTAACGTTATGAAGAACGTAGTTCGCGTGATTCTCGTCGCGCTACTTTCTCTCAGCGCACTGGCCTATACGGATGAAACCAAGCAACCATTCGACAACACGGATCTTGAATCCGGCGATCTGCGCGGCTGGACTGCGGACGCGAACTGGCGCGTGGATAACAATGCCGCGGGCGGCTGGTACAACGGCTGGCATGGGCGCTGGTATGCGTGGAGCGGTGAAGGCGGCGAGCAGGCCACCGGAAAGCTCCGCTCGCCCCTGTTCACGCTCACGAAAGAAGGCGTCAAGGTGTGGGTTGCCGGCTGGGCCGATATCCACGGACAGACCGCGAACCGCTGGAACTACGTGGCCCTCCATCTCGCGGATGGAACGGAACTGGATCGCAGGTATGCCCCCAACAGCGTGACGTTCACGCCACTCGTGCTGATCGGGAGCGGACACGTGGGCGAGCAAGTGTACCTTGAAGCCGTGGACGACGCCCCGGAAGGCAGCTACAGCATGCTGTGCATCGACCAGATTGCGCTCGTCGATGTCAAAGATGCTCTCGCGATGCCAGTGGCACGTGCGCGCCGGGTTCACGTCCTCGAAAACGAGCACTACCGCGTAGAGGTGGACCGGCGCCACGGCACCATCCGCCGGATCCTCGACAAAGCCAAGAACCTGGAGCTGATTCGCGAACCGCGCCTAGCGGGGAACTATGAGTTCAGCCTGCCCATCAAGAAGGAAGAGGCCTGGCAGAACACCGAGGCGAATTACATTCTCGGAAACAAACAGCGGCTTGACGCGTGCACGCAGCGCGAGAACGGTTTGACACTCACCTGGGAAGGCCCACTCCGGAGTGTCTTCGGCGAAGAATACGACGCCACAGTCACCATGCGAATCGACCTCGCCGCAGATGATGTCGTCTTCAATCTGAGCATCGACAACCGCAGCGCACTGGAGGTCGGTGAAGTCTATTACCCAATTCTCGGCGGTCTGCGCGGTTTGGGCGAAACCCAGCAAGACCTGAAAGACACCTACCTCGCATTGCCCTACGGCGCAGGCCTGAAAACATCACGGCCCTTCTATGTCTTCGATAATATGGTACCGTTCGGCTCGCTGTACCCCGAGCAGTACCATCGATACCCCGATGCGCTTTCCATGCCGTGGTTGGACTTGTATAACGCTCGTCTGCAGCGCGGGGTGTATATCGGTGCTCACGATCCCATCGCGCGCAACAAGACCTTTCAACTGCTCCACGTCCCCGGCACAGCCTCGGTCCGGATGGATGGCAATTGGCCGCGTCCGGAAGAACTCGATGGGCAGCCAACGGGCGTGCGCCTGTGTATGGTACAGATTATCTATCAACCCGCAGGACAGACATTCGAGGCATCGCCCGTCGTGCTGCGTTTCCACGATGGCGATTGGCGCGCAGGAGCGGCGGCGTACCGCGACTGGCTCACGCGCGAGATCGGCACAGCAGCGAGTCGCGGAGACGCCGCCGGATTTCATCCCGTTGGGCGCATCCCCTACGCGCAACTCCCGGAGCATGCCAAGGCCGCATTGGAGAAGGGCCTCAAGGTTCTGCTGCTGACGGATTGGAAGGCCGGAAGCCAAAACGATGGCGTGCCACGCTTGGAGTTGGACCCATCATTGGGTACGCCGGACGACTTGAAGCATGCCATTGCGCAGTGCCATCAACTTGGGGTTCGGGTGATCTTTCTGTTCAACGTCCAGCACGTGAATCCCGCAAGCGACTGGTATCAACAAGAACTGCATCAATACGTGACGATTGACCGCTGGGGCGTGCCCGCGACGTGGGGTGAACGGCGCTGGCACTTTGTGGGTCTCGCGTTTCCGGAGTTGCAACATCATTGGGCCGGGCAGGTGAGGACTCTAGCGGAACTGGGCGCGGACGGCATCCACCTGCGCGACTTCTTCCCCCCTGCGATGGATTTTAATCCGGGCTTGCCGTCTACACCCGATCGCTCTTCATGGGAAGGCGGACTGATGTGCATTCGTCAGATGGCCGAGGAAGGGAGAAAGGGGAACCCCGAATTGACCATCAGCACGAATCTCGTCAGGGATCGGCTGATAATTGACGCCCCAATCTCCGAAGCGGAAATGCCCGAGACCTCGGCATTCCGGGAAGTGTTTCCCCAGTGGCGGGTTCTCAATCCATAGGCAACAGGGGACACAAAGTCTAAAGGCCTGTACCAATGAAGAGCACAGCCAGGGGCGGCTATGCCACACGCGCTTGCCCAGCGTGGAGGTACTCTTCCGTTCTTCCTGTCCTGGATATGCCCAAAGGCCCCAAAAGTCCAAAACACTCGGTGGATTGGAGATAGACGTGTGGCATAGGCGCCCTCGCCTGTGTCTTTCTACGCATCTGCAAACCTGTATTCTCTCTGGCTGAGCTGCCTCACGGCTGATACGGCGCGGCCTGATCCTTCTGGCTGATGCGCACGAGGCCGCCTTGTTCTGCGCGGATGGTGACCAGCGTCGTACCATCGGTGAGCGAGAGCGACCCGTTGCTGTTGCGGGAAAACGCCGCCTGCCCCAAGCGAGGAACGCATCGTCTCACAAAGACCACGGCCTGATCGGGCGTGATGTCCGGCACAATAAGCGATTGCCCGAACCCGCCCACCGGTCCGGACTCCGTTGAGAACTCCTCGAAGCGCACCCCGCCTTCGTAATCGGTGATGTCCACCGCGATGCGTTGTCCGCCCTGCTCGCGCTCTTCCCTCCGCGGGGTTCCCGCGAGTTTGAGCGTGCTCTTCGCGTAGTCTGCGAGCGATGCGCACTCCTGCCTCGGCACCGTGAGCGGCAAGAGATACGCGTCGAATACGTAACCCCGCTGGCCCGAGAATTCGATGCCCAACCAGTTTCCCCGCAGGTTCTCGGCTTCGAGGGGCACCGGCGGATTCATGCCGGACGCCACTCGAACCCGCGATCCATATGGAATGGCGCTCACCACGACCGCACCCAAGGCCGCCTCGCTGCGCATGTTCAACTTGGACGCGTAAGTGAACAGCTCCTTGTCCGGAGGGTACGTCGCGCCCGCCAGCGGCGCGGTTCCGGTCTTGCCGCTGGGAGCCGCGCTACCCGCGGCCAGGTGGATGACGATGCGCGAAATCTTCGGGTTGAGGCGTTTGACCAGCGCGAGGTCCGAGCTGACCTCGCCCATGTCGGCGACTGCGAGCATGTCCTCTTGCGCACAGTTGTCGGCGGGGCCAATGCCGATATCGCACTTCAAACCCAATGCGTACTTGGAGGCCAGAGCGCCGCCGTTCCAGTTCGTCACATGACCGCCTTCTTCCGAGCCCAGGCCGGCAAAGGTGATGGGCTTGCCGTTCAGTTGCACAAGAGTCTCCAAAGGCGTGCCCACGCCGAACCCGTCGGGCGTTTTCCAGCGGCTGCCCTCCTGATTCAGGTGGACCGCCTTGGGCCGCACGCGGTACGTTTGCCACTGGATGATTGCACGGTCCACCTTGCCAGGAAAGAGGGCCGTGCCCGGTTCCGTGTCGCCTTCCGCGATGTCCACCATAGCCTCGGCGACGCTTTGCGGACCGAACTCCTTGACCAGTTCTTGATAGGTGCTGCGCGAAGAAATCGGTCCGACGCGTTCACCCGGAATCACCGTCCAATCCACGCGTTCGTCCACCGCGGGCGGTTCCGGCGAGAGGAATCCATCAAAGGTGTAGCCTTTGTACGCGCCGTGCTGGACGTATATCCAATGCCCCTTGATGCCTTCCGCCTCGAAGGACACGGGCACGCGGTTGTCCTCCAGCACCGTCACCGCGTCGCCCCGGGTGATGTAGTGAATGCGTTCCGTCTCGAGCGAGGGTCCCCGCCGAAACGCCAGGCCGGTGGCCTTTACGTACAGTTTCGTGCCAGGCAGGTAGATGCGCGACCCTGTCTGGGGCTGTTCTTGCGCAGGTGCCGGCGAGGTGATGGCCGGGGCTTGCGCATGGACAAAGGTAGCGATGAGTAGAGCACTCAGGATTCTAAGCACTGCCGTTCTCCAGTCGGTGAAACCATCGTCTGCATTTACGATACCAACCCCTGAGGGGAAGTTGCACATACGAAGACGGCCCCCGCGGCGCCGGAAAGAGCACAGCCACGCCGCGGCGTGGCTGTGCTCTTAATTCCCTCGGCATCTGTACAAAACCTCGTCATCCGCAGACTTGCACAGCTTGTCTCCCAGTCAGTTCGCGCATTCGCCGTCTTGTGCTACGATAGGCTTGGCTTTGGGAGCCAAATCCAGGAGTCCGCACGTGTTGCGTCTTACCTCGTGGGAAAACAAGGCCATCGTCATCACCGGCGCATCCAGCGGGATGGGCCGGCTGCTTGCCTTGCGTGCGGCGGCGGAGGGTGCACGGGTCGCCCTCGTGGCGCGGCGCGAGGATCGTTTGCTGGAAGTCGCGAAGGGTGTCCGCGAAGCTGGTTCGGAAGCCCTCATCGTCCCTTGCGATATATCGGACCCCGAACAGGTCGCATCTGCAGCGGCTACCATTCAGAACACCTATGGCCCTGTCGAAGTCCTGGTCAATAACGCAGGCTACGGAGGCCACTTCTCATTTCTCGAATGGGATCAGGCTGACATCGAGCGCATGGTCCAAACCAATTTCCTGGGCACAGTTTACTGGACCAAGGCCCTGCTTCCCGCCATGGTCGAGCAACGCCGGGGTTGGGTCGTGTTCATGGCGTCGGTAGCGGGCAAGATAGGTGTGCCGGGTGAGAGCGTCTATTCCGCCACGAAGTTCGCGATGGTGGGCTTGGCCGAGGCCTTATCGGTGGAAGTCGAAGATGCCGGCGTGCATGTGCTCACGGTATGCCCGGGCGCGATCGACACGGAGTTCTTCTCGCAGGAAGATCGAGCCCGCATGCCGGAAGTGGCCCTCCGCTCCATGATCAAGCCCGAGCGTGTCGTGGATGCCGTGATGGACGGACTGGCCCGGGGCAAACGCGAGATTACGGTGCCGCGCGCCATCGCAACCGCCTATGCAGTCCGCGCATTGGCGCCAAGGCTGATGCGATACGGGCTCAAGCGCGCGGTGCCAAAGAGGCCTTAGTTCCCCGCCGTCTTATCGCGCGCAAGCGTGCGTTTCAATTCCTGATAGTACGGCTCCGTGCTTATCTTCTCCGTCACGGCATTTCGAATGAGCGCCGCTGTCTTTGGAGTCGTGAATTCATCCAGGTAGGCCCAAGCAGCCTCTTCTTGCCCCATGTAGCACGTTTCCAGAACCCAACTGAGCAGGGAGGCAAATGCTTCACGGTTCGCATCGCTCCACCGATCGTATTCGTACTTGCCCTTGGCCACCGCGTTCTTCTCGAAGGCGCTGCGGTAGCGCAATGCCTTCTCCTCCAGCACGCTCGTGAATCGGTGGTTCTGACAGAGGAACTGCTTGCCGTCGGGCCGATACGAAAACACCACGGTGGGATACGGACTCTGGCTGCGTGAGAGTTCCTGCATGTATGCGTAGTGACGAGTCACACCCACAATCTCCGGCATGCCGTCGTTGTCGAAATCCTTCACTTGATTGAAATTGAATTGATCGATAGAGCGAAAGACGGAGCGGTAGTTCTCTTTCAAGTGGATGACGTCCAAGGAATCCGAGCCGTGGGCGCCGCCCGCGTAGCGCAGCACCAGCAGCAGGCTGGGCTCGGCGGCATCCACGGGCCACAACATGAAACGCATCCAGTCTTCCTTATCGCCGCATTCGCCGAACTCGGCCACTTTTGCGCCACGCGCGTTTAGTTGGGCATGCCACAGGCCATCGGGATTTTTGAACTTCTCGATCTCCCACTCGGGCCCGCGAATCGCGCGAACGCGTAGAAAACCCATCGCGTCGGCGGCCGAACCCTGCCCGGGTTCAACGCTCGCCGGGGCTTGCGCCAGCGACGACGCGCAGGCCAACGCTGCGATCATGATTCCAAGGACGACTCCCTGCCTGCCCATGAGAACGACCTCCGATTGCGATTCTTCAAGGTACTGTACCTGATTCAGCCGCCGAATGTTACGGCGACGCGAGTGGACAGACCGCACCGGCATTTGCGAGACTGCACCTCCATTAAGGACGAACAAATCGGACAAGGCATTCAATCCAATGCAGTATCGAATACTAGGCACGAGCAATCTCAAGGTGAGTGTTCTGGCCTTTGGGGCTTGGCAGATTGGAGATCCCGCGTACTGGGGCGAAGGAGATGCGCACGACGCCCAGGCGATCGTCGACGCCGCCCTCGACGCGGGTATCAACCTCTTCGACACAGCGGAGATGTATGGCAAGGGCGAGTCGGAGCGTGCACTGGGCAAAGCGCTGGGCGCACGCAGGAAGGACGTGCTCGTCGCGTCCAAAGTATGGCCCGACAAATGCGCGCCTGCCGACCTGCGCCGCGCCTGCGAAGGCAGCCTCGAGCGGCTGGGCACGGACTACCTCGATCTGTACCAGATCCATTGGCCCGTGCGCGAAGTCCCCTTCTCCGATGTGTACGGGGAACTCGAACGACTGAAGCAAGAAGGCAAGATTCGCGCGATCGGCGTCTCAAACTTTGGGGCGCAGGATCTGGACACGTGGATGACGGCGGGCACCTGTGTGTCGGATCAGTTGGGCTACAACCTGCTCTTCCGCGCAGTCGAGTGGGAGATACTCCCCGCGTGCGCAAGGCACGGGATTGGGGTGCTCGTCTACATGCCGCTCGTGCAGGGACTGCTGACGGGACGCTGGCATACCGCCGAGGAAGTGCCCATGCTGCGACGCCGGACTCGCCACTTCTCCTTTCACCGGGAAGGCACACGGCACGGCGAAGTGGGCTGCGAAGTCTTGACCTTCGGCACGCTTGCGAAACTCGCTCGCGTGGCAGATGGTGTGGGAGTGCCTATGGCAAACTTGGCGTTGGCATGGCTGCTTGCGAATCCCTGCGTCAGCTCGGTGATCGTGGGTGGCCGCCATCCGGAGCAGTTGCGGCGCAATCTCGATGCGGCCGGCATGACCCTGACGCTGGACGTGCGCGCGGAACTGGACTTCATCACCGAGCCCCTCAAGGCGCAGTTGGGCTCAAACGCCGATATGTGGCTGTCCGCGGCGGACAGCCGCATCCGATGATCCCGGGCTGGCCTATTTCCCCCAGCGCACCTTTTGCGCGCGTTCGGAAAGCCAGCCGCACTGAATGGCCAACCGCTCCATCCAGGATGCGGCCGTGAACCCGGCCACCACCGCCCCTTGCTGCTGAATCTGGTACGAAACCGTGGCGATATGCTTGACCCCGACCGCGTAGTACAGGGCGGCCTCCTCATAGAAGGACAGGGCGCGATAGCGTTGGTAGTGATCGAGGAGGAGGTCCGTTCGCTTTCCCAGACGTTCGGGGCGCATCGTCGTACGCACACACAGGTTTGAGATGGCGTAAGCAAGGTCTTCGAGGTAGCAGCCGTCGCCCGCGAATTCCAGATCGACCACGGCCGCCAGGCGATCGTTGTGAAAGATTAGATTGCCGCTGTGCCAGTCTCCGTGGATCAGGCCCGTCTCGAAGCGTCCTCGCTGTTCCAAGCTGAGGGCATCCGCCGCGTCCCGTAGAAACAGGGCAATCCGGTTGCAGTGCTGATTCAAGACAGACTCATCGGCTTGGGTCTTCGCCATGTCGTACAAGGCGGCGAAGGCGGTCCGAGGCACTTCGCTAAAGCGCCACATCCGCGTATCGCGCTCCGGCCGTGGGAAGTCACGGCACACTTCATGGAACTTGCCCAAGGCCTCCGCCGATACGGCAAGGTTCTCCTTGGAGACTATCATCGGGCTGCCGTCGACGAATTCCTGGAGTTCCAATGCCCACGTATTCAGTTCGACGATACGCGTTCCCTGGCTCGTGGGCTGGATCTTCGCCACGGGAATGCCGTTCTGCGCCAGGAAATCCGAGAGCCGGTGCTGGAAACGCAGCGCATCGAGCACAAACGGATCCCGCTTGTACGTCTTGGCGAGAAACTGGCCAAGGGCGGTATTCACCACGATCTTCCGGTGGCGGCGCTGGTGCGCCGCCTCTAGAGGGGCCGGGCGGTCAACGCGGCCCAAGTCGTAGTGCTCTCGAATGACCTCGGCCAGGATATCCAGAGAATCCGGGGCTGTGCTCACGGGAGAGTCAATACCTTCTCCGAGGCCTTGTTGGCCATCAGTTCGTCCTTCTTAAACCAAGTCGGTTTGAGCTGGCGCTTGGAATAGAGTTGTTCCGCCTGGTCGGCGTAGTGCGGCGATTCCGGATCGGCGCTCTGGCCCCACGGCGTGCAGGTGAGCGACTCGATGCCGTCCGGGCGGAAGAACATCAGCATCGTGGCCATGGACCCGTTATTCGCAAAGTACTTTCCGGGCGCGGCGGGATCTTCCTTGCTGCGCACATCGAACAGGGTCTCGGTCATGTTCGGCCCGTCCGTGGATCCGCCAAAGTCCGCGCCCGGCGCGCCGAACCACTTGTCGCCGCGGCCCACGCGATAGATCTCGCCCCAAGGCACATCGGCCGAACCGTATTGCGTCTGGAACTCCGCGATGACGCCCTTCAAGGTATCGAGCAGGACGGTCTGCTGTTCCGGCGCCAGGGCCGTCCCCTCGGCAATGGCCTTCACGTCCACCTTGCCCGAACACGCCATGCGCCAGTTCTTGTAGATAGGCGTCGCCGTGTTCTCGGGTAAGAACTGGCCATCCCACGCGAGGATGTTGTTCACGACCTTAGCGAAGGTCTCGTCTTTCATATACTCGGCGCCCGCCGAATCGACGGCGCCCTTGAGCGCCGCCTGCCAGGGTTGGGCGAGGATGTCGTACACATCCTGGGCGTAAGCCATGGCCTCTTCGCGGGTGACCGACTCGTCCGCCGAGAGCAGCGCGGTGATACGCTTGCCTCGGGGATTGGTCTTGTCCCAGGTCACATTGTAGATGTAGGCGGGGTACTTGTCGGGCGTCATGGGCGAATCCAGCATCATGTTCGCGGGGCTGATATTGCAGTTCTGCATATAACCTTGTTCAGGATTCAGAATCTGCACCAGGTCCGCGATCGGGTGCATACCCTTCCACATGGACTCCGGAGACGCCGGGACAGGCGCGTTCCAATCGAATCCGTCCGGCCGGATAGGGGTCTTACCTGCGCGCAGGTAGCCGATGTTGCCTTCGCGGTCGGCATACATGAGATTCTGCTCCATGAATTCGTTCATGGAAACGACGTCGTAGAATTCCCTCGCGTTGCGCGCGAAGAGCATCTTGTAGGTTTGCTCGAAGAGCCGGCTCGGACCGAAGTACGGAGAGGCGCCTATGTAGGCGACACCGGCCGCTTCATCCAGATCGACCATGGGTCCAAGCTCGGTGTCAGCCGTGGGCTTCGTAACGGGGTCCTGCCCCTTGACGTTGACGGTCATCATGCGCGGCATCGCCGTCTTCCATTCGCCGTTCAACTCGTATTTCGGCGCAAGCTTGTTCGTCAGGTCCACTTTCACCGTGAAAACGTCGGACGTGTCGGGGCCACCCGTCGTCGGGGCCCACCCCACGTATTCGCTATGCCCAAATCCCAGGAGCGGGGAGCCCACCATGAAAAACCCGTTCATATGGAGCTTGCCGCCATGGACGCGCGCCTCGTAGAAGATAGACATGCCCTCCCACGCCAAATGGGGGTCGGTCAGGAGGATGGCGCACTTGTCCGCGGAGCGGGCCGGCGCCACGGACCATTCGTTGGACCCCATGGCGGGCTTCTTCTTCCTGTTATCGAGGTCATCGAAGACGGTTCCCAGCGGCCAGCGCATGATCATGGCACGGCCGATCGCCATGCAGTGCCAAGGCTGGAGGTCCACCGCCCATTCGGGGGTCTTTTCGGGGTGTTCGGAGGAGTACTTTTTCACGCCATCCATGAACGCAACGGCAAGCGTCTGTAGATAGATGGGGGTACCGGCCCAAGCCTGTTGGCAAACCTCGGCATTGCGCACAAGCTGCATCGCCATGTCCGCCTCAACTGCGGAGGGGCCAAAGACTTCCGCCGCCGTCCCCAGGGCAATCCGAACGTTGGCGTGGATGTCGGCCAGGCGGTCCTCGGCCGTGGCATAGCCCAAACCGTAGGCAGCGCCCCGCTCCGTGTCCGAGTAGATGTGAGGCACGCCCCACGTATCACGGTAGATGGTAACGGTGTTTGAGTGCTCCTGGAGCCTCTGGCCTGGCGTGAGCGGCGTCGCGGTTTGCTGAGGGGCAGCGCCAGGTGTCGCGCCGGCGGGCGTCTGCGGGGGCGGGGGAGGTGGTGTAGACGGCCCCCCGCACCCTGATACCACCAACGCTGCCACCAATGCGACTAGTACGGATACGTGAGACGGCTTCATGGCACTCTCCTGGATTGGCATTACCCGACACTCCCGGAACGGCCACCCCCATCAGGTGGACCGGAATCCCAAACGGCGCAAACAGTTTACACGAAAAGCCGCCCCGAATCCGCAAGAATCGCGTGAGCACCCGGTGCGCGCCAGACCAGCCCCCGGCAGAAATCGGCCGGTTCCGGTGTTATCCCTTACGCGCAACGCGCATCAAGAAAACAACACGAAGAAGGAGACAATCCATGCGTTCAGCCGTACCCCTGCTTACCATGATGGCACTTGCCTGCGCCGCCGGCGTGATGGCCACTTCCAACGCCGCCGAGGAGGGTGGCACCCCCGAAACAAAGGGAAGCGACGCGGCGGAACCGCCCACCTCCGTTCTGGACTTCAAAGTGAAGGACATCGACGGCAAGGAAGTGAAGCTGGGCGACAAATACAAGGGGAAAGTGCTGGTGATCGTGAACACCGCCTCCGAGTGCGGTTACACGCCTCAGTATACGGACCTCCAGGCGATCTACAAGAAGTATCACGAACAGGGTCTTGAAGTGCTCGCGTTTCCGTCGAATGATTTCGGAGGCCAGGAACCCGGCACCGAATCCGAGATCAAATACTTCTGCTCGACCAAGTACAATGTGACATTTCCTCTCTTCGCGAAAATGCCGGTGAAGGGTGAAGAAAAGAGCCCGCTCTACGGTTTCATCACCGACGAGAAGGCCAATCCCAAGACAGGCGGCGAGATCAAATGGAACTTCACCAAGTTTCTCGTGGACCGCAATGGCGAAATCATCGCCCGCTATGAGTCAGCGGTCAAACCTACCGACGAGTCAGTAGCAAAAGCCATCGAGAAAGCGCTCGCCGAGAAACCCGCGACCGCAAGTAGCTGAGGCTCTCCACTTCGTTAGGCCCCGCGGCGCCTGCACTACTGTCAGGTTGCCGCGGGGCGTGCTCTCTTCATCCAATGCCACTTCGACCTTCGCGTAAGAAATCGGCCGTGGCTGCTGAGATACGGCCATCACATCTGCTATACTCCGCCCTGTGCGCGGGCGCGCACTCGAACTCGATTGCATTCCCAACTCCACATCAGAGGAAAGACATGTTACGTTCGCGCATCGTGGGAACCGGCCACTACCTGCCCGAAAAAGTTCTGACCAATTTCGATCTGGAACACATGATGGAGACCACCGATGAGTGGATCCGTCAACGGACGGGCATCTTTCAACGGCACGTCGCCGCGGACGACGAGTTTGTGTCGGACCTGGCGTCCCATGCGGCGAAGCGTGCCCTGGCCGACAGCGGCGTCGATGCGAACGAGATCGACTTCATCATCTGCGCGACATTGACGCCGGACTTTCTCATGCCTTCGGCCGCATGCCTCATTCAAGACAAGATCGGCGCCCGCAATGCCGGAGCCTGCGATCTGAGCGCCGCGTGCTCGGGTTTCGTGTATGCGCTGCAGATGGCCGATGCCCTCATTCGCGCGGGCGTGCACCAGACGATCCTCATCATCGGCGCGGAAGAAATGACCGCACGGCTTGACTGGACCAAACGCGATACGGCCGTGCTGTTCGGCGACGGTGCGGGCGCGGTTATCGTGCGGGGAGAAGAAGGCGAACGCGGTGTGTTGACGACCTACGTGGGCTCGGACGGCAGTGCCGCGGATATCTTGTCCATCCCGGTCGGAGGCTCGCGTTACGTTCTCACGCCGGAGAATATCAATGAATTGGACCGTGGGATTCGCATGAACGGACGCGAACTGTATAAGCGTGCCGTGGTCGCTTTTGAAGAAGCGACCGTGCGCGCACTGGAAGGCGCCCGCATCTCGGCGGCGGATCTGGCGCTGTTCATTCCTCACCAGGCCAACAAGCGCATCATCGAATCCGCCGCGGAACGCATCGGCCTGGAACGCGAGAAGATCTTTCTCAATCTGGATCGGGTGGCCAATACCAGCGCCGCGTCCATCCCCATCGCGCTGGACCAGGCGCGTGCGGAAGGCCGTGTCAAGGACAATGACCTCGTTCTCTTCGCGGCATTCGGGGCGGGGCTCACCTGGGCTTCGGCCGTCGTCCGCTGGTAAACACACCGGCTGATCGCGCGATCCTAAGACGCCGCCCGCTTCGAGGGGTCCTTCCCTTGTTCTCCCTGGAGTTCCGGATAGAGCGTCTGGACGCAATCGGGACACAGGCTGTGTGAGAACTGCGCATGCGAGTGATCGCGGATGTACACCTCGATCTGCTCCCAGTACCCCTGGTCATCGCGGATCTTCTTGCAGGAAGCGCAAATGGGGATGAGCCCACCCAGGGTCTTCACTTCCGCGAGCGCCTTCTTGAGTTCGCCAATCAACTGAACGCGCTCCTGCTCGATGAGCGCCCGTTCGGTGATATCGCGCACAACCACCACGAACAGCGGCGTGCCCTCAATCGGGATCTCGCCGACATTCAGCTCGACCGGAAATGTGGACTGATTTTTTCTCAGCGCCTGTACCTCGAGATCGCGCTGGATGATGTCGCGCTCTTTGGTGTTGAGATACGCAATGAGATAGTCCTTGAAGTCCGTGCGGTTGCGCGGGTCGAGAAACTCGGAGAACTTCTTCCCCACAAACTCAGCCGGAGGACAGCCGAACAGCGTGGCCGCCGCCGGGTTGACCGAATCGATACGGCCGTTTCCATCGATCATGATGATCCCGTATCCGGCGTGCGTCACGATGGAGGCAAAGCGCGCCTCGCTCTGGCGAAGTTGATCTTCAACTTCCCTGCGACGCAAGGAAAGCACCGCCGCCGCCCAGATCGCCACCAGCGACAGAATCCGGTTGGGAATGGCCGCCTGCCCCTCCAACGAGGGATCGGCAAAGAAATAACCGAGAATGACCAGCAACGTGCAGCAAGCCGCGACCGTGACGGTGTACCGCCGGTCAGGCGACCAAAGCGAGACCAAGACAACGACCACGTACGGCACCCCGCCGGCAACTCCCACCGGTAACCAGCTATCCGCCAGGAAGGTTGCCAGAGTAAGCACTAGCGTGAGCAGTACAAGGTTCGCACTGGTCCTCGTGAAGAACATGCGGGCCATTACCTCCTCGTTCCGGCGACGCCGCCGGTCCGGCTACATACCAAATAATTATGCCACGGCCCGATTGGTGAATTTATTAGTGATCGCAGAATTCAAGGCTGAGCATGGAGAATTATTTCTGAATTTCGTTGCGAAATATGCAACTTCCCGGAATTGCTCCCCCAATCGAGCGGACGTTCAAGGATTCAAGCGTCACAAACTCTCTACAACCGCCGAAGTGCCCGTGCGCGCAGACTCCAGAAGGGCCTCAATGGCTGCCATGTTGGCCACAGCATCCACTGCGGTCCACCGGGGCGGCCGGCCTTGAAGCACGGCATCCGCAAAGTCTTCCGCCTCCAAGTGATAGCCATTCCCGCCAGGCGTCTCGATGCGCTCTTCCCGCTGGTCCCGCCGCAGGATGATCTCTCCCCGCGCTTCTCCGGGAAACCAGGGGCGCTCGAGCAGTATGGAGCCCTGCGATCCGACGATCTCGGCCCTGCCGCGCTCGTAGGCCTCGATGCTGCATTCGACCTGTGCCAGCACGCGCTCCGGGAACAGCAATGCGCCTACGAGCGAATCGTCCACGCTGGTCCGGCGCTCAAAAGCCATCGCGCCTTCCGGTTCACTGTCCGTGAGCAGACGCGCGAGGTTCACACAATAGCACCCCACGTCCATGAGAGAACCGCCCGCCAACTCCGCCGACGCGGGACTCTCGGCGCGGTTCTGCAGGAAGAATGTGAAGGCGCTATGCATCATCACGATGTTCCCAATCGCCCCCTGCAACAGGAGTTCCGTCAGCTTGTCATAGAGGGGGTGGTATCGGTACATGAAAGCCTCGGTAACGGGGACTCCAGTCTCCTGGGAGACGGCGAGCACTTCGCGCGCTTCCTGAAGCGTGGCCGTAAAGGGCTTCTCGCAGAGGACCGGCACACCTGCCTGCAGGCAGTGGATGGTCCATTCCGCATGGAGGCTGTTGGGCAAGGGATTGTAGATGGCGTCCACACTGCCCGACGTGATGAGGTCTCCATAGGAAGCGAATGCGTTGGCGATGCCGTGCTGTGCGGCGAACTCCTTGGCACGGTTCCCGTCGCGGCTGGCCACGGCCGTCACAACGCCATTGCCGCTTTGGCGAATACCATTGATGAGGGCGGGGACTATGCTCGCCGTTCCCAGAATCCCCCACCGTATTCGCTCCCGCATGTGAATCCCAATCCTCTTCGTTCGCCTGGGCCGGGCCCGGCGGTACACCTTAGTGGTGAGAGAAACAGCGCTCCCCGGTGAAAACCATGGATGCGCTCACCTCGTTGCACGCCGCGATAGCGTCGTAATCGTTCACACTGCCTCCGGGTTGTACGATGGCGCTGATGCCGGCGCCGGTAGCCGCGTCGACCGCGTCCCGGAACGGGAAGAACCCATCCGAGGCGAGCACCGCGCCTTCCATGCTTTCCACGCCCTTGTACTTGGCGCGCGCCTTGGCAACCGCCTGCTCGACCGCGCCGACCCGGTCTTGTTCGCCCGTACCCACCGCCAAGGTCTGCCCGTGATGCGCGATCACGCAGCCGTTTGAACGCACGTGGATGTTGACGTACCACGCGAAGAGGAGGTCGTCCAATTCCCGCAAGGTGGCCGGGCGTGCGATATCGATGCGGCCCTTCTTGCTATGCACGTTGTAGGCCGGCACAAGATCCTTCACGTTGCGAATCTTGGAGAGATAGGGCTGTGCCAGCACGATGCTGCCATCATCGAAGACCTTCATCTCCAGCGCATTGACCGTGTCGCCCATAAACTTGGGTAGCCCGGAAAAGTCCGGGAGCTTGATGATCCGGAGTTCCTTGTTCTTGCGATACTTCTCAGAGTTCTTGAGATTATCCAGGGCCGCCTCATCGAATCCCGGGGCGGCGACTCCTTCCACGATGGACTGCATGATTTCTTCCGCAGTGTCGCCGTCCACCGGCCGATTGAACACCACAACGCTGCCGAAGGCCGCCTGGGCGTCTGCGTCGCGGGCGCGTTGGTAGATTTCGACCAGTGGCATCGATTCCTGTTGGGTGGCGACGCCCGAGGGGTTGCAGTGCTTCATGACCGCACAGGCTGGACGCTCCATATACTTCAGGATACCCACGGCATGGTGCATATCCTCGATGTTGGTCTGGGATAGCCCGCTCTTCCCGGTCTTCAGAATCTCGTAGGCGCCTAGGATCAGTTTGCGGCCATCGGCGGGGCGATAGAACGCCGCAGGCTGGTGCGGGTTGGTGCCATAGCGCAGATTCTCGACTTTCGTGTAGGCGCGCCCCATCACCTCCATCGAATCGGGGAAGTCCCCCTGGTTCGCACTGCGGTACATGTCTTTCAGATCGTCGGACATCATGCTGAAACCCCTTCAAAGACTGGGCAAACGGAGGATTAGACCGCGCCCGGCTTGTGTGCCTGCTGTACCCAAAACCACGTTCGCGTTTCCAAAATACGTTCGGCGGCTTCACGGGCTGGGTTGGAAGCCGTAGGGTGACAGATGCCGTGCGGAATGTCAACGCACGGCCGGCCGGCCGGCACGTTGGCCCGACGTGGCGATGACCGTGTACGCGGCCATCATGGCCACAAACACACAGCCGCTGGCGTACAGCAGTCGTGGCATGGCAAGCATGGCTACAAGTTGTGCGCCGTAGGCCGCCGTCAGTCCTCGCAAAATGGCGCGTTCGCGCGCGTCGTGCAGGAGCGGAATGCGCCGGGCCATAACAACGAAGATACCGATAAGCCCTGTCAGGATCATCGCAAAACCCACCAGTCCGCCCTTGAACAGGAAGAACACCCACACATTATGGATGGTCTGGAAGGTGTCCTGGCCATACGCTAACTGACTGGTCTTGGCCGCCAGCCCCAGCGCCTGAAATGTGCTGCCCATACCGGTCCCCACGAGAGGGTGCTGCCAGAAGGCGCGAAACGCGCCCGCCATCTCCACAAACCGGGATTCGATCGATACGCCGAGGTTGGGAACGATCTGCAGCGCAAGGGTGTGAAGTGGCGAAAGCCACAGGGTTATGCCGGCGAGCAGCGAAACCGCGCATACGGCGGTGATGACGTACCGCGCACGTGCACTCGGAATCGACAGGAATGCCAGCAGGACAATGGAGACGGCGACCGACGCGTACGCCGTGCGCATCATGGTAATGGCAAGGGCCGCCAGCAAAACGGCAATGCAGGCGGCATACACCACCTTCGCGCTTTTCGATATCCCGGAGGAGAAAAACAGGCTCACGAGCACGACGAGACACACCTCGTAATACATGTGGCCAGACGGACGGACGGACTGCACAAGGGTGCCCGCAACCAAGCGCTGCACGAACTCCCCGAGCGCGTTCTGTGTGGTGCCAACATTCCCCGAGAGCAGCGTATAGGCGAAGAACGCGATCGCGATCAGGGCAAGTAGCATCGTGAACTGGCAGAAAGCACGTCTGAGAAAAGGGAGATGCTCGCGGCAGACCAGTTGCAGAAGCGCCGCGTAACTCAGCAGAAAGACAGGAACACGGAGTTCGGACGCGATTCGATGGATGTCCTGTTGCGCGAAGATGCCTACCGCGGCGGTCCACACGAAGTAGGCCCCGGTCATCGCGACGAGCGCATTTAGGGAATCCGAAGGCAGTCGTGACGGGTAGAACAACAAGCGGAACACGCAGTAGGCGCCAAGCGCGATGAGTAGCAGCTCGCGCGGATGCCATTCCACACCGGCCGTGGCCAGGACCAGGAACGATCGGAATTGGTGTGTGAAACCCAGGAAAAGCAGAAAGATGGCCGCAATCACCTTCGGAGGCGCGGAAAACCAGACAATGGTCAAGGCCGTCAGACCGGCCCCTGCGAAGGCAATTACGGGTCCTCCCGCGCACACCGTGACGAGCACAAGCATGAGCAGAGCAGCTTGCCAATAGAGGGCCTGGCGCTCCCATTCTGGGGAGAGCCACCAAGTAAGAACGTGTCTCAGCGAGCGAAGGACTTTGGCTTCTGCGGCCGTGTTTTCAGCCATTGATTGGCTTACTCCCTTTCCGATCAAGGCTAAACAAGTGGGAAAACCGAATCAAGAGGCGGCGACGCTATTGCATGCACCGATCAACGCCGGCTCTTCGTTGTTGAACCCTCAGCCAAACGCAGGAGTACCTCAAGCGTTCGTTCTGCGGTAGTCTGCCAGGAGAATTTGTGCGCGCGCTCGCGGCCACGTGCTTCGAGGTCCGCCCGGAACTGGTCCTGGGTGAGGACGGCGGCCAAACCGGCCGCGATAGACTCAACGCTGTACGGGTCGACGAGAACCGCGGCGTCTCCCGCGACTTCCGGCAAGGAGGAGCAGTTCGATGCGACCACGGCGGTCCCGCAGGCCATGGCCTCAATGACAGGGATGCCGAATCCTTCCCACAACGAAACGAGCGCAAACACATCGGCGCCCCGCATGAGCGAAGGGAGATGATCGGCGGAAACGAAGCCCAGGAGATGAATCCGATCGGAACACGCGGACGATTGGGCTTTCTGAAAGATCTGGTCGCACAGCCAGCCCTTGTCTCCAGCGACCACGAGATCGTGTGGTAGGTCCGGGTGGGACATTAACAGCGTCTCAAAGGCGCCAATGAGACGTTCTATATTCTTGCGCGGCTGCAAACGGCCGACGTAGAGGATGTACTTCTCCGGTAGTCTGTAAGTACTTCGCAGTTCAAACGAGGCCGTTTCATCCTGGATCGAAGTAAACGCGGCCGACACCCCGTGCGGGGTTACGGTGACTCGTTCATGGGGAATCCCGAGTTTCCGGGCCAGCTCATCGCGGGCGCTCTCGCTCACCGCGAATATGTGGTCAGCCCTGCGAACGGCATGTCGTGCCTGGACCACGCTGCGCAGCCGGGTCCTCCATGTGAAATACTGCCCAAAGTCGAAGAACGCGAGATCGTGCACCGTGACTGCAATAGGGCATGGCACGCCAAAGGGAACCTGCATCGTTGGGGCGAGAAACACATCCGGGGGATCCCTCCGCAACTCTGACCGCAAGGCTCGTTGCGTCCACGCCCATGTCGATGGAAGTATGCGGAAGTCTGCATAGTCCGCGTCAAGCGGAAAACCCGCTAGCGGCGCGTGATCAAGGTACACGCGAAGCGTGCCCTCACGGCATAGGGGCCCTATTGCGCGCAACAGTTCGCAACAGTACGTGCCGATGCCGGCGCGTCGTTCCGAATTGGCCGCGCGCGCGTCTACTCCGATAACCGGAGGACGCCGTGCCAGGCGCAGCGGCCTCGTGGGAATATCATTGAGCGACATAGTCAGGCCCGGGGCTTCAGCAACGCGATCGCGCCGCGGTAGCCTTTAATGAGATCTCGATCGGCGAGTGCGGTTGTTGACTTGCGGCCCAGGAAGTACACGCCCGACGCGGCGTCCAGGCACCCAGGCTTGTCGATCAAATGCCGGTCAAACCACTTCAGCCAGAACGCGGTCAGGTGAGCAAACGCGGTGAGCAGTGACCGGACCTTCGGATGCGTGGAGAAACTCGTGAGAAAGTGCCGGTACGACCACGCCAGGGCCATTCCCGACCCGCACGCGGCACCACTGTCGATCTCCTCAAAATGGCGGAAGAGGCGCCTGTGTCCAAGATGGGTGAATCGTGTGAAGTCATAAGGGCCCGCATGCACCTGCTGGATGAAGGGCGTTTCTGCATAGACCAGCCCGTCGGGCTTCAGAACCCGGTGAATCTCCGACACGCATCGAACGGGATCCAACACATGCTCAAGGACCGCGTGGACGACGACGCCGTCAAGACAATTGTCCTCAAAAGGGATGTTGTGTCCATCTACGATAGCCTGAGTCCTTGTCCCAAATGATACGTCTGTTTCGATCAATTCAAAGGCGTCTCCCAGCAGGAATTCCATTCCGCGATTGAAGACGCTGCCTCCCAATACGAGGATTCGGGGGGTCTGCGCCCCCTTCCGCAACTCATCCGCCAATCGCTTGTAGTTCTCCGCGGCTTTAACGTTGAGGCTACAGTCCGGAATCAACCGGGTTAGCGAACGCTTAATCCTTCCCCGTGACGCTTTCCGATAGAAAGTGTCCGTGCCCGCGCTGAAGTCGGAAAACCGGAACAGACTGTTGGATTCGTTCAAGAGCACGGGAATTCCATCGATCACCGGGAAACTGACGCCACAGACGCTACCGGTGCATGCGAGGGATCTTTCCGCATCACGAAGCCGCGAACCGCAGCAGGGGCACACCAACAATCCGACAACTTCAGGTGAGAGTTTCATCTTTACCCCTGTCATCCGAGTCCCGGCCTCCCATTCCTGTTTGGATGATATTCCGTATGGTCACGTCCACCGCACCCGTGGGCAGCCGGCTTTGTCGCTGCGGAGGCGGCCGCGGGTGCATCGCTGGGCACTGTGAACGCGATCATACGCGTGCGGCACGCTGCCCTGGAATGACGTGGCGACCCCACTGAACCAATTGCCGTGGGGTAACCACGGAAGCCGCCAGGCACAGCACCACAAACAGCAACAGCGCGGAGGCGCGTATCCAAAACACCTCCTTGTACTGGGTCAATGCGAGGCATACGGCGATCGCCGCATGGGGCACCAGCGTGCTCGTCGCGGTCAGACGCAAACCGCAGCGATTCACGAAGTACCCTTGTAACAACGCACTCATCGCAGTGACCGCCACAAGGCTCCATGCCGCGCCGATGATACCAAATCGCGGGATGAGCGCGCAGTTGAGGATGATGCTGACGGCCGCGGTAACGATGTTTGCCCGCGTCACGTGCCCGGGGTGGCCGGCGGCGACCAGCGAGAGCCCTAGTATGCCTGCCTGGATTGCAAGACACGCTCCGGTCATCAGCAACCATAGAACCGGGAGGCACGCGAGGTATCGCTGTGAAAACAGCAGAACGATCAACGGACGTTGAATCACGACCATCGCAAGGACGGACGAATAGCCGAGGAATGCCATCAAGGAGAGGGTCTGGTTCAACAGGCGCGACGCCCCCGCGAAGTCTCCGTCCGAAAGCCGGTTGGACAAACCCGGCAAGTACGGAACGAGCATTGCCGTCAGGATCCGGGAGATCAGGTTTGGCAGCCGCTTGGCCATCTCGAAGTAGGCGACGAGTGTGGGACTGCCCAGTAACATCGCCACGAGCACCGTGTCGGCGCGTTGGAACGCGAAACCCAACACATTGTTGATATAGAGCGGAATACTGAAACGCACCGCGCGTGCATATGACTGCCAAATACCACCGCGGATGCGAAAACGGCCCACTTGCCCAATCAGCCAAGCCGCCGCGGCGACGTAGGAGACGAAGGTGCACAGCGTGAGTGCCACGAGTCCCAGCTTGAGCCACGCGACCGCCACGACGACCAGCGTCACCTGCACGGCCGAGCCCACAATCAAGCCTACCGCCCGGCCCGAATACCGGTTCATGCCTGCGAGGATCGCGAGGGACGTGTCCCGTTGCGTCGCGGCGATGCACAGCAGAGGAAGTATCCACAAATGGGGATACAAGTCCAGCCAGGAAGTGTTCGCGGTGATGACGCGAGGATCCGGCAACAGCAACCAAGCGGCGAACAGGACAATGCCCAGCGCGAGCGAAATCGCCCCTTGCACGAGCAAGATGCCGGCGCCCATCTCACCGCGGCCCGCTTCGGGCGCATCGGCGATGATTTTGGGCAGGGCGCTGTGCAGTCCGAAATTGCTGAGGATGAGCAGCCCGTCGCACAGGAGGATGAGCATCCAGAACACGCCCACCTGCGACTCCGGAAGCATCCGGCCGAAGATGACGGCGGAGACGAGCGATCCCGCCATGGACGCGATCATGCCCGCACCGGAGAGGAAGGCCCCGCGAACCATGGTCCTGGCTTTCGTCATGCTCTTCTCTCGGAGCGTCCTGCCGCGATACCGCCGTGCTGGGTGGTGGTCATCGCCGCGGCCGTTACGCCGCGCTGGACGGTTGCTGCCCCGCAACCGTCGAATCCAGATGCGCTGCGAGCCGCCGTAGCGACAACCTGCTGAGGAAATGCAGGGGAACGACAAGGGCGCCCAGAATGGCCGCCGTCAGCACCGTGAGACTGCGATGCGGACCGACCTTGTGCTCCGGCGGAATGGCTGCATACGCGATTTTCAGATCGGCTTCCGTGCGAGCATCGGCGAGCCGGGCGGCTTCGAGATTCTCCGCGAGCCGCACGTACTGCTCCGTATACACGTTGGCCTGCCGGGTCAGTTCCGCGCGAACGCGCTTCTGCTCGGCAAGATCTTCTTGGAGTTGCGCGTTCTGCGCGTTCAACTGTTCCAGGGTGGCCGCTATCGCGTTCTTGCGCTCGATCATGCCCGCCAATTTGCTCTGTAGCTCGTTCTTCTGAGTCTGAAGTCTCACGAACAGGGCATTGATCTCTTCCGTTTCCAGCACACGGTCTGCGCCGGAGCGCTCTTTGTCCGGCAGGAGCCAGTAGGCCTCGTCGGGGATGGCTTTGCGAAGGGTAACGGTTTCGCCCACGCCCGTCAGCTCCGTCTCCACGCTGGACAACTCCGCCCGGGTCCCTTCGATGTCTGTTGCAAGCGTGAGTAGCTCGGTTTCGAAGGAGGTCGCGTGCGTCTGCAGTTCCGCCAGCCGTTTGCCCATGTTCTCGAGATCCCAGGCGGCCTCGTGCTCCTGAATGCTGGTCTCGGTCTGTCGCAGTTCTTCCACAACCGCATCGAAGCGCGCACTTAAGAACGCCTGCGATCCCGCCCTCCCCTTCGCGCTAATCTCCTTTGAAGTCTCCACGGAGAGACGTGCCCATTCGTTCGCCATCTCGGCGGCGAGCGCAGGGGAAGGGGCAGTGTAAACCAGCGATATCAGCGGCGCATATTCAATGTCGCTGGAGGTTTGCTTCAACACCCGCGTCTGGACGCTCATGGATTTCCGGACGGACTCAAGCGGCACATCGTCTCCCCCACCTTCCTTTGCAAGCAGTTCCTGGAGCTTGGCGCGCAGCGCCTGAACGATGCTGTCATTGCGCAGCAGCAGATCGTAGCCGGGAACTGACAGAGGACGCGACATGAGAAACCCGATCTGCGCGGCGGGATTTTCCGGTAGAACCGCACCTTTCGCACTCAGCGCCTCGCTCACTGGAGGCGGCGCGAGAAGCAATCCCGCCTGCGCCTGGTAGACATTGTCCAACGTAAGCGTGTACAGGGCCGTGAAGACACCCACCGCGGCGCCGAAGAAAAGCGTCCGCCGCGCGAGCGCGGCAGCAATCCGGCTGTAGTGGAACGAGGGGGCAGATTCCGATTGAGCCGCCATGGATGTCCTCTTGATACGCTGAAAGACCCTTCTCACGTGTCTCCCCACCGCGGCAATTATAGTTCCGCATGCACGCGGTAGCAAGCAGCATGCGGAACGGCGCGCGCTGGTCAATTCGGCAAAGCGTGCAGTATACTTCGCTTCCGTGGCGGAGATTGCGCCTGGGCGAGTGAATGGGGTGCCAAGCCCGGCAAACATGAAGGAGTGCGAACGAATGAAAACAGCGCGTGTGCCTGAGCGGTGCCGCGTGTTCGCAGTGGTGGGGTGCATTCACGTCCGGGTGGGCGCCGGATGAAGGTCTTGGCCGTAATGGGCACTCGTCCGGAAGCCATCAAGATGGCCCCGGTCGTCCGGGAGTTGAAAGCGCGGGGCGGCTTCACCGTTCGGGTCTGCCTGACCGCGCAGCATCGCGAGTTGCTCGACCGGGTCATCGAACTGTTTCGCATTCCCGTGGATCACGATCTCAATGTGATGCGCCCCGGCCAATCGCTTGACCACATCACCAGCCGGGTGCTGGTGGAACTGGGCCACGTCCTGCAATTGGAAAGCCCCGACGTGGTCCTCGTGCATGGAGACACCACGACGACTTTCGCCGCGGCGCTGGCCTGCTATTACCGTTCAACGCCGGTGGGGCACGTGGAAGCCGGACTGCGCACGTACGACAAGCAACGCCCCTTCCCGGAAGAGATGAACCGGCGGCTGTCGGATGTCCTTTGCGACTATCACTATGCGCCGACGCCCCTGGCAGCGCAGCACCTCCGCGGCGAACACATCCCCGAAGCCCAGATACTGGTCACAGGGAATACGGTTATCGACGCCCTGCTGGACGTGGCCCAGCGTCCCTACGAGTTCGAGGACCCGCTACTCAAGTCTGCCGGAGATGGGCGGCGCTTAATCCTGGTCACCGCGCATCGCCGCGAGAGTTTCGGAGAGCGGTTCGAACAAATGTGCAGGGCGATGCGGGATCTGGTCCAGCGCAATCCCGGCGTGGAACTCGTCTATCCCGTCCACCCGAACCCGAACGTGCGGTGTGTTGTCGACGCGTTGCTTGCGGGCCATGAACGCATTTCCATCATCGAACCTCTCGAGTACCTGCCGTTCGTCCATCTGCTGAAGAAGGCCTATCTCGTATTGACCGATTCCGGCGGAGTTCAGGAAGAAGCTCCCGCGTTGGGAAAGCCCGTCCTGGTCATGCGGGAAGTGACCGAACGCCCCGAAGCTATCACGGCCGGCACGGCGATGCTGGTGGGCAATACGTATGAAGGCATCGTCTCGGGGGTTCAATGCCTGCTCGACGACGCGGAACGCTACCGGGGTATGGCGAATGCCGTGAATCCCTACGGCGATGGACTTGCCAGCAAACGGATCGCCGATCACTTGGCATCCCTTGGAGTGTAGACGAATGAAGACTGTGTGCGTGATGGGATTGGGCTATATCGGACTCCCCACGGCGAGTGTCCTGGCGACAAACGGCTACAAGGTCCTCGGGGTCGACGTCGGTGCGCGCGTTGTGGATACGGTGAACATGGGCAATATCCATATTGAGGAACCGGGACTGCACACGGTTGTGAAAGCCGCCATCGGCTCGGGTAATCTGCGCGCGTCGCTGCAGCCGGAGAAGGCCGATGTGTTCTTCCTCGCAGTGCCCACGCCGCTGACGCGTGACAAGAAGGCCGACATGCAATACGTCTGCCAGGCGACGGAGCAGATCGTCCCTTACCTGACGAAGGGCAATCTCGTCATCTTGGAATCGACATCGCCGCCGGGAACGTGTCGCGATCTGCTGAAGCCCATCCTCGATCGATCGGGGCTGCGCGTCGGGGAGGACATCCATCTGGCACACTGCCCCGAACGTGTGCTGCCGGGAAAGATCCTCAAGGAGTTGATCGAGAACGACCGGGTGATCGGCGGATACGATGAGACCAGCGCGCAGAAGGCCCGGGAAATCTACGCGAGCTTCGTAGAAGGGCAGATCTTTATCACGGATGTCACGACGGCCGAAATGGTCAAGGTCATCGAGAATACGTTTCGCGACGTCAACATCGCGCTGGCCAACGAAGTCGCCCTTCTGTGCGAGGAGTTGGGCATCGACTTTGGCGACGTCGCGCGGCTGGCGAACCGCCACCCGCGTGTCAACCTGCACACCGCCGGACCCGGCGTCGGCGGGCACTGCATCTCGGTGGACCCGTGGTTCCTCGTGGACCAGTTTCCTGACACGGCGCGGCTGATCCGGCTCGCGCGGGAGCGCAACGATGGCATGCCCGCACACGCCACCCGCCGCATTCTCGCGATGCTGGAGGGCGTCCAGGATCCCAAGGTCGCCGTGCTCGGGCTGGCGTTCAAGGGAAATGTGGACGATATGCGCGAGAGTCCAGCCTTGGAGGTAATCCATCACCTGCGAGAACAGGGCGTGCGGCTCTCCGTGCACGATCCCTACGTCAAGAACAGCCCGATCGAACTCGATTCGCTGGATGCGTGTTTCGAGGGCGCCGACTGCCTGGCCCTGTTGACCGATCACAACGACTACAAATACTTGAATCCGCGCTTGGTCGCGAAGCAGATGCGCAAGGCCGTCCTCTTCGACACACGCAACATCCTTGATCACAAGGACTGGCGTGCGGCAGGGTTCCGGGTGAGGGTCCTCGGCTCCGGGCGGCAATAGGCCCGCACCGCGATCGGCAAAACACCGTCACTCTCGCGAAGACGGAGATCCATCCTTCTTCACACGCCTTTGGAGAATCTCATCCATCAATGTACGTGCATACCGTGCGCGATCGCCTGAGGCGGTCACCAGGAACTGCTCCAGGTGCAGTAGAGCACCGTCATCGTCGCCCTCGCGGTGAAAGGCCACTCCCAGCTCGTACGCACTGCGTCCTCCGGGAAGCACCTGCGTGCCCGCCATAAACGCCTCGCGGGCCTTTGCCTCGTCGCCAGACTCTTGAAAAGCCTTGCCTTCGTAATAGTATGAGAGCGCCTCCTGCTCCCTGTCCTTTCCGGCGTGCGCCTCTTCGCGCCAGCGCGCGAGCACATCGTAGACCTCATCCCGTCGACCAAGCTGGATCAACGAGTCGCAGAGCGGCTCGTAAAGCGTGATCGGCGCGTCCGGTTGCTGGAACGCCTCCTGCAAATAGGGCAAGGCCGCCTGCGGCCCTTCCCTCCACCACAGCAGCGCGCCGAGGCGCTTCAGCGTGTAGGTCCGGTACTTGTGCGCGTCGAACTCGGCTTCGAGCGCGAGACGGTAGTGCTGTGCCGCGTTCTCATATTCTCCCGCCGTTTCCAGGCGCTCCGCTTGCTCCAAGTAGATCATGCCCTGTTTGCGCATGGATTGTTCGAGCAGCCTTTCCCCCGTGCGCGCGTACGCGCAGACAAACACGCAGAAGCCACACGCGGCGATAAGGCTCAGAACCAGCGTGACGCCCACGAAAGATGCACTTTCAGTCCTTGTGTCGCCGGATGATTCGCGCTGGGTCACACTCATGGCGCGGACTCCGCCTTGAGCTGGTCAAGTTCAAGTTGCACCTCAGACCGATCCTCCGGTCCGAGCGCATAGCGCATTAGGACAAGCCGATACGCGAGCCGGGCCTCCGCGGTCCGGCCTACGCGGCCTAGCAGCCGCGCATGTGCCAGCGCGACCTCGAAACTCTGCGGCCACGACTGCGCCGCACTTTCCACAAGGGCCAGGGCCTCGTCCTTCTTGCCCATGCGATAGAGGGCCTCCGCGCGGCCGAGCGTGCCCCCTTGACGCGCGTCACCCGCCTGTAGCTTCAGCGCGTCAGCGTAGAGCGATTCAGCTTCTACCACGGCGCCAATCGTCAGCGCCGTTGCCGCTAGATCGGCGAGCGTATTGCCGCGAACCTCCGCAGGTTCGGAAGAGGTGCGGACCAGAAGTCCGTGTGCCTTCAGGACCCACCCATATTCGAGGGCGGCACGTCCAGGATTTGCCTGGTGCGCCTCCCGCGCATCTTCCGCCACGCCTGCCGCGACCTCGGAATCCGGCTTGGATGACGGTTCTGTCAGCCGGTCGTTCAATAGCCACGGGGCGCCGCCAAGCCAGGGTGCACCGGCCGTTGAGGCCGCTCGCTGCAGCGCATGCAAGAGGTCCTCGCGCGTCTCCAGGTCACCTTCCAGCGTGATATAGGCGCCGAAGAGGTCGTCGTCCCAGGGTTGCAGGCGCAACCCGCGCGAGACCGCGCTACGTGCCAGGGTGTCGTCCTTCAGCCGCTCGCGGCAATCCTTCGCGAGGCGCAAGGCGATCAAACCTGCTGCCCTGCGAAAAGACGCCCGCCCTCTTTCGGCGGCAGCCAAGGCTTCGGACAGGGCGTCCGCATATGCATCCCAATTGCCCGTGGTGGAGGCATACTGTTCAAACGCGGCCCAAGTGGCCTCTTCACCGGGTGCAGACTCCGCGGCGCGCGCAAACGCCCTCTCCGCCTCCTTGTACTCATTAAGCAAGGAATAGGCTTGCGCCACGGCCAAGTACGCGGGCGCCGATTCTTCCAGCCCGTACTTGAGCGCATCGCCGCAGTGCGCGATCGCGCTCCGCAGAAGGTTGGCCCGACTCTCGCCTGCCACAGCGTCCATCTCCGCGATTCTCAGTGCTTCCGCAAACGCCATTTGTCCGAGCAATAGATGGGCTTCCGGAAGCGTTGGACACAACGCAAGGGTGCGTGCGATCGCGGCGCGTGCCGCTTCAAGTAGCGTTGGGCCTTCTGTCTGGCTGAGGAGGAAAGACTGCTGCGCGATTCCCAGATGGATCGGGATCCAATTCGGATTGCCGGCGCGTGCGCGCTCGTATGCGGAGATTGCTTCGGAGGCCATTCCATCCTCTGCGTGAACCCGGGCCAGGGCGTCTGGCAGTACGGGGTTCCAGGGGGTCAATCGCTCGGCCCTCCCCAGCATCCTGACGGCACCCTCCGGCTCCTGCCCCCGCGCCTCCTGGTGCATCGTTTGCGCGGTGAAAGCGAGGCATGCAAACAAAGCCGGCACCATCGCCAGGGCGCACAAAGCACACATCGTCAGTGTTCGCATACGCCGTACAAGAGGTCCTTGGCTTGCAGCCTTTGCTTCGCCCGATATCCCCACCACAATCCCCGCAAGCACAAAGAAGACTGCCGCCGACGCCGGGCTGCGTAGATTGAATCCAAAGAGCCCATCCACTCCAAATGCGGCAACGCACGCAGCAAGCGTATATCCAAGCAGGCGCGCGTCGCGGTCTCTGGTCTTGATCGCGAAATGCAGGGCGCTTGTCAGGAGAGCAACCAGGAACGCGATGTAGAGGCAGGCCCCGGCGAATCCCGATTCGACGCCGGTCTCAAGGAGTTCGTTGTGCACGTTGTGATTGAACTTGCGATCTGTGGCGAAGAAGGCCTGTTCGTAGGGCGTCCAATAAGGAGGGTTTTCCAGCCAATACGCACCGGGTCCAAAACCTGTGAGCGGGCGGTCCAGCATCATCCGGCTCGCGCCATAGAAGGAATTGTAACGAAGCAGGAAGGTGTGGCCCGAAGGCGCGAGGGCGCCGCTCCGCGCATGGTGGTATCCCATGACTCCAGCCAAGAGGCCCGCGCCAAGCAGACCGCAAGTCACAACGGTGGCGAGGATGGCGCGCGGCGCGCTCCGGATACGCCGCCGCGCGAGTTCCGCGATCAGCACCAACGCAAGCCCCGCGGGGACGGCAACTTTCGCGGCGCGCACTTCGGTCAGGTACAAATGGGCAACAATCACGAGAACGAAGAATGCGCACCAGCGCGTCTTTCGGCGCGCAACCAGCCCAAGTGCGCAAAGCAGTCCCAGATTGAGCGTATGCGCGGCGACATTCGGGTTTCCATAGGTGGAGGGCAGACCGCGGTACTCTTCGACATCTCGCGTTTCCCAAGGGAAAGGGTCCAGGCCCGCCCATTGCGCCAGACCGTAGACACTGGTCAACGTAATCGCACCGCTTACAATCAACAGCATGCGCCAGGCTTGCTCCGGCGTACGGCACGCTTGGACCGTAAGGAAATAGATCAAGGCCAACGCAAGAAACTTCGAGAATTCCGCCAGGCAGTAGAGACGATGCGTGGCAAGGAGCACCGCGGCCAGGTTCACGGCAAGAAAGCATCCCAAAATCCAAGTCGCAAGGCCGCCCGCCGGCATGCCGGTACCGGAATGTCGCAGGTGCAGCCACCATTGCAGCGCAAGCACTGCCGGCAGCAGTCCGATGACCAGGTACTTTGCGTCCGTGGCGGGCGAAGGTGTGAACGGCCACAGCGCAAGCACCACCAGCGCCGCGCCAAAGGCCACGGTGTTGCGCATCCGCGCGAGGGCGTTGTCCTCCTCCATGCGGTGGGCCGTATCCATCAATCGCTTTTCCCCGACACCACAGACTCCAAAACCTTCAAGTATCGCATCGCCTTCTGACGGCGCGTGAAATGCTCCAGCACGTGGGCCCGCCCTTTCTCGCCCATAGCGAGACCGGATACGCGATCGCGGTACAACGTCCGCACGGCCTCCGCGTAAGCGCGGGCATCTTCCGGCGCGACGCACAGGCCAGCGCCGGCGCGTTCAACGATATCGCGCGCCTGCCCCGTGGCGCCCAGGATGATGGGGCGTCCGCAGGCCATGATCTCGAATATCTTGGACGGAATGTTGATTGTGAAATAGTCGCCCTTCCGCAGGGGCACGAAGCAGAGATCCGCCGCGGCGTACAGTTCGGGCATGCGTTCCTTCGGCTGCGGCGGCAAGAACTCCACGTTGGCCAATCCGCGCTCCTCCGCATGAGCGATCAGGGCGGGCTTATCCGCACCGTCTCCAACCAGCACAATCAGCAAGTCCGTGCGATCCCGCAGTTCTTCGGCCGTTTCCAGCAGGGTTAGCAATCCCTGAGAGACACCGTGCGCGCCCACGTACATGGCCACAAACTTACCTTGCCACCCGTGCTCCTTACGAAAATCGTTATCGCTGGGCCCCGGTTTGAAGAGATCCTCGTTGACGCCGTTCTCGATGACGCGAAACTTCGATGCATCGAAACCGCGCGCCACGATCGACCGCATGGACGCCTCGGCGACCGTGATCACGCGTGCCGCCCGGCGGTACAGGAACGCTTCCACCGCCTGCAACACCCGGACCAGAATGCGATTGCGGATCATGCCGACGTCCACCGCCTGTTGCGGCAGGATATCGCGCACTTCAAATACCAGCGGCGCTCGCTTGAAAACGCTGAGGAGATAGCCCAACGGCCCCACGAAGAAGGGCCCCGAGGACGCGATGATCACGTCTGGCCTTCGGCACAGGAACAGCCCGCCGAGCAACGCGGACGCGCAGAAGGATAACGAGGCCAAGCCGCGCTTGAGGACCGAGCGGTTGGGCGTTGCGAAGATCCACGTGCGATTGACACGGTACCCATCGCGCAACTCACACGCGTAGAGGCGCCCTGAGTATTCGCGAGGGACAACGCCGGCAGGGTAGTTTGGAAACCCCGTGCACACCTCCACGTCATGGCCCGCCTCCGCCCAAAGCTTGGCATGCTCTGAATTGCGCGCGGCCGCCGCGCCGAATTCCGGCGGGAAATACTGAGTGAGCAGCAGGATCTTCACGTGCCGCTCTCCATCAGCCGGCGCACGAGGTCACCAAGCGTCTCGCAATCGAGAACATCGCCCGGATGTGGAAAGATGCCGTATCCGCAGCGTATCGGGCTATCGTTGGAAATGCGCAGCACCAGGCAGGGTGCCGGCAATGCCACGCCAAAGCGGGGGCAATACCAGCCTTGCTTCGGCGAGTCGCTTCCCTTGACGATGCTCGAGTCGCGAAAGCCAAAAGGAACCACCGAAACCCGCTCGCCTCCGTTCGCCAAGCTCCAACCACCCTCCATCTCCGCAATGGATACGCCGGGATGTACGTGCAGAAAGCTCTCGACTTCCGGTCTTCCCGGTCCCGTCACCCGATCCGCGATCAGCCAAAAGCCGCCATGCGCGAGGAGCACGGTGCGCTCGTGCGTCCAGGGCCGGAAACCATCGTGGCTGCCGCGTAGTACCCAGCCTTCTTCACGCTCACCCCAACCGTGGATCGCAGGCCGGTACCGCCGCCCAACCCGGAAGCGATCCCAGCACTCCATCTGTTCACGCCCGTTAACGCGCACCGTGTTGTGGGAGGCGGTGCCGCGGCAATAGGCGCGCCAGACATCGTCGTCGTAGCCGCGCACCCCTGAATCCACAAGCAACCGCGCTGCACCTCGCGAGAACTCGAAGCTGAGCATGTCGCAGTGGGCGTGTCCAAGCTGATAGGAAGGCCCCGGCTCGCCCGCCTTGACGATCATGCGGCCCGCAGCCCCGTCGCCTTTCTGGAGCACGTAGAACCCGCTGCTTGCCAACGCATGGCAGTTTGCCTCGCGCTCCGGGTGTGGCGAGCCCGCGATTTCGCTGGCCAAGCCCACCAACGCACCGGCGGAGATGCCCTCTCCCAATGCCGCGTCGCCAAATAGCGGTATTTCACCATCGGTGTGGAGTACCCGCGACAGGAATCCGGTCATCCGAGAGATCGCATCACGCAGCGCCGTCAACGGATTCTCCTGAGCCGCGAGCGCAATCAGGCAATTCTCGAGCACTTCGCAGTGGTACATCGCGCTTCGCTCGTAGTGCCCGCCGTCGGCGAGGATCTGCTCGGCAAGTTCCCGTTTCAGCAGCGCGTTGCCCGCGCGCGAGGCGGCGGCGCCAATGCCGCTCTGAGACCCGAACAGCGCGCCAGCGACGGACAACGCCAGCGCGTTCTTCAGCAGGTGGTTGGCGCGGATGTCCCACTCCAGACGCTGGAGCAACGCGGACGTCTGCAGCGCGAAACTCGCCAGGATGTCCTTCGGCGGGGGACCAAACACCGCGAAGGTCTGCGCCCAGTTCAGCATCCGCGAAGACAGGACGTAGGCGTCCCATGCCGGCGAACGCCGCATCGGGTTTTTCTCGATCCAATCGCGCATCCAAGCGTAGACAATGTCTCTAACTTCAGGACTTGGATTCTCGGATCCGCCAATCGCGACGTCGCGCGCAAACCCAAAAGAGTGGAGGTGATACTGCCACAGGCGCGTCGTTCCCTTTGGATACCAGTCGGTGCTTGCGCGGTGCTGCACCGTGTGGTTCAGAAAAGTGAACGTGTTCGTGCGCAGCGCGGCCAACCGGCTTTCCTCTGGAGGTTCCCGCCGCGCGACGGCAAGCGCGTACCCCCGCAAGCGGTCCAGGGCATGAAGGTCCAGACCGTCCACGGCGACAGACTTGGGCAGCGGCCCGATCGGAGAAAGCCGTGCCGTGAGCGCATAGCGCAGCCGCCACAACACCTGCGACATCTTGAGATGCCGCACGGTGCGCACGTAGCGCAAAGCCTTCTCCACTGGATTCATCGCGCCCCCGTTTACTGTGCGCCGCGGCCTGTCAGCACGATCTTGACCGTGTCCACCATGATACGCAGATCCAGCAGGAGGGACACGTTGCTCATGTAGACCAGGTCGTAGAGCAGGCGGTGCTGAGGCGAGGAGTCGTAGCGGCCCCACACGTGCGACAGCGACGTCACCCCGGGGCGTACCCGCAGCCGCAAGGGGAACAATGGAACCTCCTGGCGGAACTTCTCGATGAAATAGGGGCGTTCCGGGCGCGGCCCCACGAGACTCATGTCGCCTATGAGCACGTTCCACAACTGAGGGATCTCGTCGATCCGTTTCCTCCTCAGGAAGCGGCCCACCCGGGTGACTCGCGGATCCTCTTTGGCCGCCCACTGGGGCCCCGTGCCTTCTTCCGCGTCGTGGCGCATGGAACGAAGCTTGTACATCCGGTACTCGCGCCCTAGCCGCCCCGAGCGCATCTGGCTGTAGAAGACGGGCCCTGGCGAGTCGAGTTTGATGGCGATGCCCGCGGCCAACAAAATGGGCGAAGCGAAGAACAAACCCGCGACGGCTCCCACGATATCCATTGCGCGCTTGACGGCGGCGTACCGTGGAGAAAGGACTGCGCATTTCAGTTCAATCAGCGGCAGTCCGCCGATCTCATAAAGGTCCAGACGCCCGACCAGCGCTTCGTAGTTGCCAGGAAGCACGTGCGCAACCACTCCCGTGTCTTCGCAGGCTTTAATGATCCGCATCATCTCATGAGAATCGCGGGATAAGGCATCGCCCAGGAGCAGGACTTCATGCGCGGCGTGGGCGCGTATCAATTCGGCCAATGCGTCCACCGTTCCAAGGAACGGCACGCAACCGGGCTGCTCGGGTGTGTGTGAGTCCGTGGCGACGCACCCGATGACCTTGTGCCCACTTCGGGAATACTGCACCAGTTCCTCGGCTAGTGCGCCCACGTTACTTGCCGAACCACATGCGAGCACCCGCGTCTCGAGTTCGCCCCTCCGGCGGCGCATCCGTGTATACCAAACGCGCCATCCCGGCAGGAGAATCGCGCAAAGGGTGCCCCCGGCGATGAAGACCGAACGCCCCACAACACTCGCGTTGGGCGTGTAATACAGGATGTAGGTCATGGACACCAGGAAAGAGAACGCAGTTCCCGTCAGGGAGCCTAGCAGCGCTGAAAACGCGACGTCCGATTCGCTGCGGAGCCGCCGGAAGTCGTATGCCTCAAACGCAAGAAGCGAGGCGAGGTGAATCGCCACAAAGGGGCCCATCGCGTATGCGAGCGTCACGAGCGATTCGTACGGTGCCCCCAACCAGCCGCGCGCAACACCACTCACACCATACGCATAGACGATCAGAACCGCATCGGCGGACATTTGCATCAGATAGCCGATCATGGGCGCTCTTCCCCAACTTGCGCGGCAGTGCGCGGCAGCTCACTCTCGCGGACCAGAACCGTCCAGAGCGCCGCTGGCTTCAAGCCTCCCGGAGTCGCCTGGAGTCCAACCCGATACTCACCCGGGGACAGGCCGTGTGGCAATTCGAGGGAAAAGGCTTGGCGAATGGTGTCCCCACGCCACAGGGGCGGGGAACCCAGGCGGGAAGGCTCGCCGGCAACGCCCAGAGCATCCGCGAAATCGGCGCGATCCGCCCGAACGATCAGAAACCGCGCGCTGGGCGCGGCCGCCGGCATCACCGTCGCCGTGATGTTGAAATATACATCGCCCGTCAATACCCCGCCCGGAACCATCTCGCCGGCCAACTCGGATACACCCGCCACGCGGACGCGCTCTGTGAGGGGGAAGTCCATGGCACGTGGCGGCGAGATGGCGCGCGCACGAAGCGCGGCGCGTGCGCAATCGTCCGGAGACGCCACCTTTTCACACAGTTCCATGATCCGGTTCACCGCGAGAATGGAATTGGGGAAATGATCCGCGTAGCGCCGCCAGGTCCCCAGCGCGGACTCGAGCCGGCCTTCGGACGCCTCGGCGGCGGCGATATCCTGCAAGTAAACCTGTTTCTCACGTTCGGAGCCCATGGCAACCACACGTTCCCACTCGCCGATGGCCTCTTGGGTTCTATCCATCATTGCGTAAGCGGTGGCGAGGCTGGCCCTGGACGGGAACTCGAGGTCAGGCCTCTCCGCGGCCCGCTTCAGCGATTCCGCCGCGGCCGCCCACTGCTGCTTGCGCAGGTAACGAAACCCAAGGTCCATCTGCGCCATCAGGTCATCGGGATACTCGCGAACGTACGTTTCGTATAGCGTGACAGCCACATCCGGCTTCCCCACCCGATCGAGAAACTCCGCGTAGCGCCGCACGGCACTGAATCGCTGCTGCCCTAGCGACGCCGCACGTTGATAGGCCTGTTCCGCCTCGTCAAGCCGGCCTTGCTCCTCCAGGAAGCGGCCATAGTCCACCAGGACTCTCTCGCTGTCCGGGTACCGCTCCACGAGGGACTCATAGACGGGTTGGGCGTCAGCCGCCCTGCCCTGCGCCTGGAGCGCACGCACCGTGCCGAGGAGAGAATCCAGGCTTTGAGCCTGCAACCGCTTCGTGAGGGTGTGGCGCATGCTGAAGGCTATCGCGATCACCACGGCAAAACTGATCATTAGAGCGAGCCAGGCCGAATGCTCGACGCGCCATTTCTTCAAGCTTCGCTCCCCGCTCCGTTCAGCCCGTGCAGCCCGCGGGCCGGGTTGTTTCGATGTGCAGCCTCATTCTAAGAGCAATCCACAGGCGCCTCAAGTGCACGTGTGAAGAGCCGGAGGCCGGCAAAGATGAAGGGGCCGCGATCCCTTCGGGTTCGCGGCCCCGGCATAGGCTTCAGTCTCGAAATCAGTGGACCGATCGGCGCCACTTCCAGATCGGATCACGCATTTCCTGGGGCTTCACATAGTCCTTGAACAAGGGCCGCTGCGAATCCGGCACCTGCGGTACCGCGTCGATCTTGTCGTTCTCGCGTTGCTGCGAGGGGGTCAACTCCGGCAAGGTATCGCCCAGCACACGGCACGTCAGGAAGATGAGCAACTCGGTGTTGATCTTCTCGACGTTGCTGTTCTTGAACATGACGTTGAGCAGCGGGATGTCGCCCAGCACGGGGATCTTGCTCACGGAATGGGTGTCGGACACGTTGCGCAGTCCGCCGATGAAGATCGTGCGGCCGTCCTGCGCACGAAGCGTAGTCTCGGCCTCGCGCAGATCCTCGATGGGGATCCCGTCTTCCGTAAGGCCGCTCACGCTGCTCTGCTTGGCCCGGATGTTCACGATCGTGTCGTTTTCGTGCGTCACCCGTGGTGTCACCTCCAACGTAACACCGATGTCCTTGAATTCCGTTGTCGAGACAGGCGGCCCCGTCAGGCCCTGCGTGATTTCCTGATACGGGAACTCCTGTACGATGCTGATGGTGGCCGGCTGATTCTCGACCGTAACCACGCTCGGGTTTGCCAGAATCTCGGCATTGCGGCTCTGGGTCTCCGCCGCAATGACCGTGTTCAGCCGGATATCGTTGGTCAGGATACCGAGCGTGATGGCTGCCGCGTCCAGCGCGGTGCCCAACTGACTCGCATTGGGCACGCCGGTGTCATCAAAACCGACGCCAAGGTTGCTGCGGAATCCCGCTTCCGACACGTCGCTGATGAGATCGCCGTTGCTGCTGTACTTCCGGATGGCGTCGAGCAACCAGGACACGCCGGTCTGCGAACCGTCACGCATGACCGCGTCCACGATCATCGCCTCGATGGCCACCTGCTTGACCGGTTTGTCCACCGATTGCAGCAGGGTGCGAATCTGCTCGACGACCACGGGCATGTCCGTCACGACGATGTGGCGGCCCTGTGCGTCAATTTCGCTCTTGCCCACTTCCTCCGTGATGAGGGTATCGACAATCGGCTTGGCGTCTCCGGGTTCCAGATAGTTGAGCTTGATGGCTTCCGTAACGGTCGGCATCGCAGGCTCTGATACGTCAAGCTGCTTCGCCAGCGTCTCGAACTCGGCGACGCGCTCTTCCGGTCCAGAAAGCAGCACGACGTTCGTGGCCGAGTTCGCCGAGATCGTCATGAGTTGCGCGTCGGCCGCCCCCACGAGAATCCCATCCAGCGTTGCCTTCACGTCGTCCGCCTGCGCGTTGTCGAGGACCAGCATCCGCGTGACCCGGCGCGCCGCGACCGCTTCCTCATAGGGCACGATCCGGAAGACGCCTTCTTCCTCGACGATGCCCAGGCCGTTCATGCGCAGCACCATATCCATGGCCTGGCGCAACGGCACGTTACGAATGTCCGCGGTTACGGTACCGATAATCTCGGTGCCCGCGATGACGTTGACCTGCGCCTTCTTCGCCAGCAGCGATACCACCGCGCTCAGGTCCATTTCGCGAAAGTCGATGTTTACGGGCTGGTCCAGCGGATCCATACCCGGAGGCAACTGTTCGCGCGACACGTCTGCCAGCACGGTTGGCTCGGGCTCGGTCACCGGCGGGGCCAACGGCTCTGCCTCCGCTGGCTGAGCGACAACCGGCGCTTCCGGCTCGGTCACCACGGTCGGCTCGGGTTGTTCCTCGGTCTTCTCTTCGGCCGCAGGCGCCGCTTCCTCGGCCGCAGGCGCTTCCGCCTCAGGGCTGGCCGTCGCGGTTTCGGCGGGCTTCGCCTCTTCCGTGGCCGGAGCGGCAGGCTCCGCGGGGGGTTCGGCCTGAGCAGGGGCTTCTTCCTTGGGCGCCTCTGGAGAGGCCGCCGGTGGTTCCGCGGTCTCAGACGAAGCGGCTGCTTCTGTGGCTGCCTCCGCGGGCTCCGGCGTGGTTTCCTCCGCCGCCTTGGTTTCCGGCTGAGTGGCCGCTGCCGCGTCCGCCAATGCGCCGATGGGCGCGGACGCGAGGTCCAATGGCACCGACGCGACTTCCTGCAGATCCGGTGCGGGGGTGGGAGCATTTAAGAGCGGCTCAACCGGCTTCTCGAGCGAAGCCAGTTCATTGGTGATCACTTCGGTCTCGCCAGTGGGAAGCGGCGAGGCAACCGACACATCCCCTTCCACAACGACCGGTACGGGGGCAGGCGCCTGTTCCGGCATGCTCTTGGCCAGCATCATGCTCAGGCCTTCCAGCGCCTTGGTCACCGTCTCCGCTGGAACACCGGCCTCAACGGGCGCCGCCGCGTCCGCCGGGGCGCCGGCGACGGTCAAATCCCCTGTAGACAGGCGGTCCAACTCCTGGCGAAACTGTGTTTGCCTCTCCTGCAATTTCGCGTCCAGTTCCGCGAAGTATTGCCGGTCTTGCTCGGCGCCATGCTGGGTCTCTTTCTGAATGGCTTTCAGGGCTGATGTCGCGGCGCTATCCGCGACGCTACCCTTCTCGACGGAAGACTGAATGTCGCGTACCCGTGCTTCCAACGAATCAATGCGCTCATTCGCCGTTCCCACACTCTGCTCGACGTGCGACCAGAACTCCGTGCCGGAGGCCTCTTCCTGTTGCACCAGACTGCGAAGCGCTTGTTGCGCGGGCGAGTCCAGTTCCGGCGTCTCGCCCAACGCCACCGCCGGTTGCTCGGACTGCGCGCGCATGGCGCTTTCTTCGAGCTGCTCTTTCGCAATGCGAACCGCTTGGCGCTGTTGATCGAGTTCGGACAGAATCTGGGCCGCCAGCGAGGGCGGTGGAGCGTCCGCCGCCTTCACGGCGCCGTTTGGCGCAAGGCGCAATTCAATCCCTTTTTCCACCTCGTTGAAAGATGGGACCCCCTTGGATTTCGTCTCCACCACCACGCGGGAGACAAACTCGGGTTCCAGTTTGAACAGGCTCGTCCTGACCTTGGTGATCGGGGAATCGCCCTCGGGCACGAATTCCTTGCCCGATTCAAAATTGATGGTATTGTGGAAGTCGATGACGAGCTTGTTGCTGTCATCGAGATAAAACCAATCGTAGGCCGGCTTACCCTCGGTGTGGATCTGCAGCGCGGTATCGCCCGGCGTTTCGCTGAACGTCAGGCTGACAAGCGCCGCCGCCTGCCGCGCCGATTCGAGCAAGGAGGGGTCGGCCGCCGCGCGTCCCTGCTTTTCCAGCGAGACGCGGACAATGCTCTCCTTACGCTGCTCGATGGAGTCCGTCCCGGCGGCAAACGCCGTGGCGGCGAGTAGCGCGGCCAGCGTGGCCACTGTGCACGTTGTCTTGCGTGGTAACATCGCCTACCGCTCCTCTAGCTCGATGGGGACCAACACACCGTTGATGTTGAGGATGACCCGATCGGTTTCTATGTCGTGTACCGTGACCCCCAGGTCGGGGAATGCATATCCCCGCGTGATAATCTCGGTGACTTGCTCTCCTTGAACCGGAAACGAAACCACGGCCATCGGATCGCGCTTGTCCCACATGATGCCCGTGACCCGCACGTTACGCACCAAGGCCTGCACGTCCTGCCGTATGGCGGGACCTTCTCCCGGCCCGCCCTCGGCCGTCGCGACCCGTTGCGGCGCGAAGGGGCCTACCAGGGGCGTCATCGGATTGATGTCGGCCGCGACCTCGTCGTAGTCGAAATCCACTTCCCTGATGCCCGCGACCAACTCGTCAATGTTCACATCGGATTGTTGGATCCGCGGAGCGCCTCCTGCGGGTGCCGCGCCGGCTGGAGCCGCTGGCTCCGGTCCCGGCGCTGCGCCAGGTTCCGCCGCAGGGGCGACGGCAGCCCCGCCTTCGGGAACGCCCGCATCGGGGACGCCTGTGTCCGTCGCCGACGCGGTCTGCGTGCGGCTCCGTTCATAGTTCTCCCGGTACGCGCGCTGCTCGGGTGTCTCCCGAAAGATCTGCCACCACAAGAGGAAGACCACGATCACGCCCAGAACGGCGAGGACGATCATCCTGTTCCGCTGCTTCGGGTTCACGACGTGCCCCCCGTTTCCGGCGCGGCCGCACTGGCGGTGGCGACCGGCGTCTCCTCGGCTATGAACCGGAATGTACTGAGCGTGAAACTCGCCTTGGACACACCCGCGTCTTCCTCTTCCACCTTCAGGTCAGAAATCTTCAAGTAGCGTTCAAACCGTTCCAGCCGATTGATGAAACTGGCCGTCTGATGGAAATCCCCGAACGTGGACACGCTGTATGGAATGGTTTCTTTGTTCTCGTCGCGCACGGGTGCTTCCGGTTTCAACGAGTGCGACAGCCCCACATCGTTCGCCATCGACTCGAACTGGCGCACCAGGTTCGGAATCTCGCGCTGGGTCGGCAGGCGCTTGTTGAAATCATCCACCAAGTTCTTGATTTTGGCCGTTTCTTCGCGCAACTCATCGATGTTGTCGCGCATGTTCCGCGCGACCGCGAGGTTTTTGTTCACGTCGACGATCTTCGCACGGATCGTGGCCAAGGCATCGGTCTGGCGCTTGTGAACGAAGAGTACGAACACCGCTACGACCGCCGCGATGATCCCCAGGATGACGCCTACCGCCAACCAGTCTTTCGGCGTGACGCTGCCTTTCAATACGTCCATCATTCTTTTGCTCCTCCCGCGCTGATGAGGAACTCGAGCGTGAACTTCTTCACCGGAAATCCCTCGAATTCCGCGGTGGAAAAGGATGGCTGCTCCAATTGGAACATGCTGGAGAATTCCGCGTCCGTCGTCAACGCGTCGGTCAGCGGGCTCACGTCCTGGCGTCCATCCGGCGAATCGATGACATACCCCGATACACGCAGGATGGGGCGGTTCACCTGGACGGTCTTCGTCTCAATCTTCTTGGTCTGCGGGTTGATCTTGGGCTTCTTGGTCTGCGGATCGAGGACCTGCTCCTGCACCGGGTACGACTTGGTCGTCACCAGGATCTCGCTGTACCAGAAGTTGGGAGGCGTCAGCTTGCTCAGCAGCCACAATTGCCGCGACCAGATGATCCGGTCTTTCACAATCTCATCGATAGTCCGAATCTTATCCGCCAACTCCAGTTTCGTCTGCTCAAGCTTGTTGGACTCTTTGATGATACTGTTCAATTGCAGGAGTTCTGTTTCCAGCGAACTCAACTGCTGCTGTTCACCTTCTATCCGCGCACTCGTGGCAATGAAAGAACTGGCCATGCCCAGCAACGCGACCACGAAGAGCACCAAACAGGCGATATAGGGCAGGGGGGTCCGCTTGATGGGCCGTAGATGATGGGGAAGCAGGTTGATTCTGATCATAGCTCGGCCATCCCTCTCGCGGCCAGGCCGACCGCCACCATGAACTGGGCCGGCTGCTCCAGCATCTTGCCCACGCTATGCTCCGGTCCCAGCATCAACGCGCTGTGGGTCGGGTCGGCCAGTTCCACGGAAACCGCCAGTTCGTCGGCCACCGTTTCGCGGAGCACCGGCAGGTGCGCCACGCCCCCACTGACGATCAAGCGGTCCACAGGGTGCTCGTAAAGCTGCTGCTCGTAATAATCGAAGGAACGCCGTATTTCGCTGACCAACCTGGCCAGCGGCGTGCCCAGGACCTCCGCCACGTCTTTCTCCTGCACCGGCTGCGCGGCGGATACCGGTTTAGCCATGGGCGCGTCCAGCCCGCCGAGTTCGTCTTCAAGCGGGTCCAGCAGGCTCCCACCCAGAGGCCCAAGTCCACCACCGGGAGCCGGGTGCTCCGCTTCCGGTAGCTCGTCTTCGGGAGGAAGCGGTGGAGGTTCAAGCGGCGCGGAAACAGGGTGACCTGACTCGATCAGAAGCCGCTCCGCTTCGCTGAGTTCCACGCGCCGTGCCTTGGCGATGGCCTGGATCAGCTCGCGCGACCCCCAACTGATATCGCGAATGAAATTGGAGATGCCATCCTTGACAAAGTGGATGCTGGTTGTGGTCTGACCGATATTGATCAACGCCACCGTCTCACCGACGCGCAGGAAGTCGCAGGCCTCCGCCGCATCGGCCAACGCCAGCGAATCCACACCCAGGACGGCATAGGAAAGCTCGGCCTCATGAGCAATTTGAACCCGGGTCTCCACCACTTCATAGCGTGCCGCCACCAGCAGCACCTTCAGCATGGTCTTGTTGGCTTCAGTCACCCGGTCCAGAGGGGTCCAATCCAGGAACACCTCGGAGCGTTCGTAGGGAATGTTCTGCCCCGCTTCCCGCTCGATGGAGTCAGCCAACGCCGCGTCCGTGGTCTCAGGGAAACGGGGATAGCGGATGACCACCGTTTGGCCGGGAAGCGCGCCGACCACCAGCGAATTGGCCATGGGGAACGAACGCACCGCCTCGCGGAGGGCGCTTGCCTGCGCGATAACGGGGTCCAGATTGAACTGATTCCGGTCGACCAGTGCGAATCCCGCCCCATCTACCTTGATTCGACCGCCGTAGCGGGTCATCTGGACGGCCTTGACCGAGTGCGATCCGATGTCAACGCCGATGGATTTTGTGGGCTTCGAGAATAGCAAGGCTAGGCAGCCTCCCCGTCCGCGAGGACGATTTCGGCCGGAGCTTCGGGGCGTGCGACCGTGTGGATGCTATACATAAATAGAGCCATTGCGCCTGCTTCCTGGGATATTACCCTTCCTCAGCGTAGCAAATATCTGAGAATCTGTCAATACTTAACCCCGGCGTGGAACAAGGGAGCCAAGTTATTCACCGTTGACTACAGCGTTCCTATGAGCTTTTAGATCAAATTTTTACAGACTTGGCAAACGGCATACACCGTTACGCAAGTGCTTGGGCGGCCCTGGATTCGCCCGAATATTTAATTGACTGAGACCCCTATATCTGCGAAACCTTCGCAATAAGATTATCGCTCTATTATCGACTTTTGTCAATAGTTTTTCTTCCCAAATAAGACGAGCGGGTCGCCGAAGCTTCCCGCTCAGATAAACTTCCCCGCACATTGCCGTTGGGAGGGAAACTTTTGAACCTACCCACAAGGGGGGTGTCCTCACGATAGCCGGTCGACTTCCGCTCACGGCGGCATGCCGTTGGCTACAACAGATGTTGGACTCCCGGTTCAAAGTTTAAGGTACAAAGTTTCTCCGCCCTGTCGAACACGGCAGGGAAAAGCAACGTTCCAGTCCGAATTGTATCAGGGGGGGGTGCTTTCGTCAAGAATGCCCTTCCCGTGAGGCCCCCTGAGCCCGTGGCGAAAGGTGGCGGGCTGGCTGGAAAAGTTGCCCGCCGGACACCTTACCGTATAACGTGCATCGGGCTCGCCGTATTGTATACTTATTAGGAGCGGAGGGTGAGTGACCGAAGACGGGCGTTCGCCCGTCGGAGTGAGTGGCCGTCAGATGCCTTTCGGGGGGAGGGCGGATGTGCCCCGAGCCTGAAACCGGGTTACCGTGAATCCCGTGGGGTGTGTGGTGACGTACAAAGCCGGATTGACAATGGTGGAACTCATCGTAGTTGTCGCCATTATAGCGATTCTGGGCGCCCTGCTCCTGCCTTCGCTTTCCCGGTCCAGAGAGGCCGCAAAACGCGCCTCCTGCCAAGCGAACCTCCGGCAGCTTGGCCTGGTCTTGTCCATGTACGCGGACGAAGAACCGGGGAATATGTATCCCCCGACGCAGAAGTGGCACCTTAACGGCACCCCCACCCTCTCCTGGTTACGCGGCTCCGTTCTTTATCCCGAGTACCTTACGGCCGTGAACATCACGATCTGTCCGTCGGACTCCCGGGCGCGCGAGTTTATCGGTTCTCTGGACCTCGACTTCGGTTCCTACGTGGATGACGCCATCGACGCGGGTGCGACGAGCCTCTGCGTCGACGCCCTGCTTTCTCTGGGCGTCTCGTACACGTACATCTCCCACGTGACCATTTCATCCTCACAACTCAAGGACATCATCCGAAGCCGCTTCCTCATCGCGATCGACGAGAGCATTCGTGGCAATGCCGAGTATGTCGAGGCCGCGGAGATGCAGAATCAAGGTTGCCCGCGCAAACAATTCGTCGCCTACGGTTGGCTGGGCGAGAGGGACATCCCCGGCGATCCAACGTATCAGGCCGGGTTCGGAAAGGTGGACGATGATGGAAGCCCGATGCCGAAAGGCTATCCCCGCTTGCGGCAGGGCCTGGAACGCTTTCTCATCACCGACATCAATTCGCCCGCGGCGCGTGCGGCAGGCGAGTCCAGCATTCCAGTCGTGCTCGACACGTGGGCGGCGAATACCCCCGTGCTCGGCGGCACGGCCCGTTTCAACCACATCCCCGGGGGGTCGAACGTCTTGTATTTGGACGGCCACGTGGATTTCGTCACACTTGGAAGCCGCTTTCCCGTTGCCAATAGTGCTGCCAGCACGTACGGTTCAGACTTAGCCTATGTCATGGCCAGTGTCTCGGGGACCGACTAAGCGGGCATGAGAGGCACGTGAATGATGCATAACCGGGAAGAACCCTCATGTGGCCGCCTGACTATCGCGGAGCATCTTCGCGCGACATGGCCCGCGGTTCTCACTTTGCTGGCAGGTGTGGCCGCCTCGATCGTGTTCTATCGGGTATTGCAGACGGGGGATGAACAGGCGGCAACGAGTGTATTCGGGGAGCGGGCAAAGACCTACGTTCGCGCCGTCGAGAAGGTGCTCGACGCCAATATCAACGCGGTGCATTGGGCCGCCGCCACGCTCGAGAACACCACCGCGACCGGCGATGACGACTTCCGGCGTCATCTCGCCGCGTTTTCGGGTGGATACTCCAACACGCTCACGCTGATGTGGGCTCCCGCCGTGGCTCCGGAGGATACCACGGCATTCGAATCGCGCGTGCGCCATCTGTATCCCGGGCTCACGCTGCGCGCCACGCCAGGCGAACACCTCCTCTATCCCGCCGGCGTGGTCGAGCCCCTCGAAGGCCACGAGGAGTTGCTCGGGTACGACTGGGCCAGCGATCCGGAAGCGAAACAGTATCTGGACTTTGCACGAGACTCCGGCAAGACCTTCGTCATCTCCAATTGCGCCTACATCAAAAAGATCCTCGGTCCCACGGCCGTGCTCATGGTCAGGGCCGTCGGCGTAAATCCGCCGCCGTCAGCTCCTCCCACGGGCGAAGTCCCGGCCGCCAAAGGCTATGTCTTGGGCGCGTTTCGCATTGACAAAGCGGTCGACGTGGCACTGGCGCTCTTGAATCAAAAGCAGGTGAACCTGCACGTCTTTGACAAAATCGCGCCTCCGGGCAGCATGGCCATCTATACCCGCATGGCGGAAAGCGCCGGGACAGATCAGGAGCCCGTGAGCGAAGACAACATGCTCCTCCTGGAACGCATGAACTATATTGGCGAACTCGATTTGGCATCCACCCGGCGGTGGGGTTTCGTGTGCACCCCCACAAGCGCACACCTGGCCGAGGCCTACACGTGGCAGCCGTTGCTTGGACTCCTGGCTGGTCTAAGTCTCACGGCGGTCGTCTTCCAGCACTTTCTTTCCCAAATCCAGCAACGGCGCAAGGCGGAAGCCCTCGTGCAGCGCCGGACGGCAGAACTCCAGCGGACCAATGAGCGGCTGTCCACGGAAATCGCCGCTCGCAAACAGTTTGAGGCCGAACGTGAGGAATTGCTGGACTTGCTCGCGCAATCCAACGAGTCCCTTCAACGCCTGAATGAACGGCTCGCCATCAGCAACAGCGACTTGCAGGACTTCGCCGTCGTCACATCGCACGACCTGAAAGAACCGCTGCGCAAAGTTCGCGTCCTCGCGGGCAATCTGCGCCAACTCCTCGGCGCGGCATCCCCCGAACGCGCTCATGAGTATATTGAACTGATCGAATCGTGCGCCGAGCGGATGCACCGCCTCATCACCAACATCCTCCAGGTTTCACGTGTCACAACGCACGGAAGCCCATTCACGCGCGTCGACCTGTCTCAAGTGGCCCGCGACGTCGTCGATGACCTCGCCGTCCGCATCCAGGAGACGGGCGGAACGGTCAACCTTGACCCACTCCCCGCAGTCAGCGCGGACCCCATGCAGATGCGCCAGCTACTGCAGAACCTCATCGACAACGGGTTGAAGTACGGCAGCAATGGGACCCCGCCCAGAGTTCACGTGTTCGCCAATGGATCGAGCCAGACGGACCGCTGCGAGATCTGCGTGCAGGACGAAGGTCCCGGTATCGCGCCCGAAGACGCGGAGCGCATCTTCGCCTTGTTTCAGCGGGTCTCCGAGGACACCGCGGAAGAAGGCAGCGGAGTGGGCCTGGCGGTGTGCCGGAAGATTGCCGAACGGCATGGCGGGTCGATTCGCGTGGAACCCGCCGACACACGCGGTACGCGGTTCACGGTAGTCCTTCCATCGGCCTCCACGCTCGATGCATGTTCCAAGCACGACAGCGACGTCGAAGCGGCCGTCGGCTCGTAACGAAAGGAGACGATCATTTCCACCGGCGCTATACAGGTTCTACTCATCGATGATGACCGGGCCGACTATGTCATTACCCGGGACTTGTTCGAGAGCATCCCGGGTTCGCCTTACGCGATTACGTGGGCCCCGGATTTTGAGCAAGCACTGCGTGCGTTCCAGGAGGCTGCCCACGACGTGATCCTCTTGGACTACCTGCTCGGCGACAGAACGGGGGTGGACGTCCTGAAGCACCTTCGCAAGCACGGTATTGAGACGCCCGTCATCATGCTGACCGCGGTGGAAGACCGCACCGTCGATCAGGAAGCCTTGGCGGCAGGCGCCGACGAGTACCTGACCAAGGCGAGCGCCACCGCGCTGCTGCTCGACCGCACCATCCGGTACGCAATGGAGAAACGCCGCCTGCAAGTGCAGCTCGTCCGCAGCCGCGACGACATCCGCTCCATCCTCGACGAATTGCGAACGGGCACAGCCATCACCAGCGCAGACGGCCTGTGCTTGTCCTTCGTAAGCAAGGCATTTGAAAGACTGGTCGGCTTCTCGCGGGAAGAGATCCTGGGGATGCCGTGGACCGAGGCGCTGCCCGTCACCGAGCCCGATCGCGCAGCCATTCAGGAACAAATGGCATTGCCTCCCGCTCAGAGGGTGCGCTTGCCACTCCATTGGGAGACCGGCAAGGGCACTCGCTTCTGGACCGAACTGGAGGTGCTGGACGAACCGCGCGACGCCGCGCGCAAGATCCTGGTCCTGTACGATGTCTCCGATATCCACGGATTGCGCCGTCTCCTCGACGGCCGGGCGGAGTTCTGCGATATCATCGGCAAAAGCGAATCCATGCAGACGATCTTCCAGCAGATCGGAGAATTGGCCCGCTACGATACCACGGTCATGATTGAAGGCGAGACCGGCACGGGCAAGGAACTGGTGGCCAGAGCCATCCACTTTTCCGGTCATCGCTCTGGCAAGCCATTCATCGCCGTGAATTGCGCGGGCCTCACCGAGTCCATCCTCGCGAGTCAACTGTTCGGACACAAGAAAGGCGCGTTCACGGGCGCGGTGAGCGACCACATTGGCTACTTTGAAGCAGCCGAGGGCGGCACGCTGTTCCTGGACGAAATCGGCGACATCCCCCCTGTCGTTCAAACCATGCTGCTTCGCGTCGTTCAAGAGCGGGAGATCGTCCGCGTCGGGGAGTCGATTCCGCGGACCATCAACGTGCGTCTTTTGTCCGCCACGAACAGGGACCTCAACCGCGAAGTGGCGGAAGGCCGGTTTCGGAGCGACTTGCTCTACCGCGTGCGCGTCGCCAGACTCAGTCTTCCTCCACTCCGCGCCAGACGCGAAGACATTCCCGCGCTGGTCTCGAGTTTTCTGCGGCGCTTCACGGCGAAGTCGGGCAAACAGGTGGAGCGCTTCAGCCCGGGCGCAGCCGCCTTACTCATGAGCTACCACTGGCCCGGCAATGTCCGGGAACTGCAGAACGCAGTGGAATCCGCCGCGATTTCGTGCCGCGGGACCTCAGTCCAGCCCGGGGACCTGCCCCCGGAAATCGCCGCTGCCCAAACTCCCTTCCCGCAACATGATGCCTCGTCGAGCAAACGGCTCACGCTCGACGATTTCGCGGAAGACCTGGCTTCCGCAGACAGGCGAATTGAAGAGGCACTCACCAGAGCCGGTGGAAACCGCGCAAAGGCCGCCCGCCTCCTAGGCATCAGCCGAACGACCCTTTACCGCCGCCTGGCATCCAAGGAATCCTAAGCGGTAACCCGGGTTTCTCACCATCGGGCCAGCGGGCAGAATCCGTGACATCATGGTACACATTTGCCACAAATGTGTACCATGATCTGTTTCACTGAGTGTACACAACGCTTACCGCATCAAGCCTTCAATATCTTGCAAACTATTCACAGTGAATAAGATGTGAGATATTGATAAACTTGGCACTTCCGTTGCTCTCTCCAAGAAAGTCGGGGTTGACCTCGGGGCAGTAGGGTCACCCAAAAACGGGTTCGCATTTGTACATCAGAGGGAGAGAGCAATGAAAAAAAGGGGTTTCACACTTATTGAACTGTTGGTAGTCATCGCGATTATCGGTATTCTGGCGGCGATCCTGCTGCCGGCACTTGCACGGGCGCGTGAAGCGGCGCGCCGCGCTTCGTGTCAGAACAACCTCAAGCAGTGGGGGATCGTGTGCAAGATGTTCGCGAACGAGAGCAGCGGCGAGGCCATGCCCCCCGTGTCGCGTCACGGGAGTATGTGGATCGTCGGTGTGGAAGGGCCGGCCATGTACCCCGAGTACCTGACCGACATGAACATCACGATTTGCCCGTCGGACTCGAAGTCGGACTTCGGTTTTGAGGATCGCCTGGCCCTGGCCACCGAGTCCGCGCCCACCATTCAGAATGCGAAGGACTGCCTGGACTCGCTCACCAGCATGCTTCCTTCGTACTATTACATCCCCTACGCGGTGGACACCTCGTCTGAGTTGAAAGACGCCATCGTGGGTCTGACCATCCACAAGTTCCTGAATCCGGGCAGCGGCTCCTATACCGTTCCGGAGAATTCCGCGGCGAAGCTGTATGGCTGCACGTGGGCGATCGAAGTGCGCCCCAACTACGTGATGCCCGAAACGCTTGATACATCGAACGCCATGTACAAGACTGCGGCGTGGGGCGGGGATGGCGTCACCGGCACCACGAATGACGATGGCACTGTGCTTCCGAACAGCTACCCGCGGTTGCGTGAAGGTGTCGAACGCTTCTTCGTGACGGATATCAACAATCCCGCGGGCAGCGCCAAGGCCCAGTCCGAACTTCCGATGATGATGGACTCATACGGCGGAAAGGCTCTGACGTTCCTGGCGCAGAACTTCCCCGCGATAGAAGCCTTCAACCACATTCCGGGTGGCGTCAACATCCTGTACTTGGATGGCCACGTCGAGTTCATGAAGTATGGTACCGAGTACCCGGCCAAGAACAGCGACGCCGGCACCTATGGCGAAAACCTCGCCAGTTGGGTAGGTGCGACGAGCGCACTCGTAGACCGGTAAGCCCCGTGCCTGGCCGGCCCGGCGATCCCCAATCCCGCCGGGCCGGCCACGCGGCCTAAACCACGCTTCCCACACTCGGCGGAGAATTTCCACTATGCACCGCGTAACGCTAGTCTGCTTCTTCCTTACACTGTTCGCTCCGATTCTCGCCGCGCAGGAGGCCGTCAAACGCATCCTTATCGTGGGCGACAGTTGGGCCGCATCGATTACCGCGGAGAATCACGACGGTTTCCCATCGCCGGACGTGTTCGACGAATCCTTGAAGGCGAACGGACTCGGCCGCATCGAAACCCAGGGACAGGCCACCGCGTGGGGCGGGCGCAAGGCATCGGATTGGGCCAAGCCCGAGCACCTGGCAACCATCAAGTCGGAACTGGAAAAGTACCCGACCATCGACATCGTTCACCTCATCATCGGAGGAAACGACTTTCTGTCACAGGCCATGAAGGGAAGCCTCGCCGGAAAGAGCGCTGAGGAACGGCAGCTCGTATGGGATCCTGTCGTATCGAATATAAAAACCATTGTCGACTTTTGCCTGGCCGTCCGCCCAAGCGTCCGCGTCGTGATCGCGGACTACGATTACCTCGACTACGACCTCGCACGCCAAGCGTGGAAGATGGACTTTGGAACTGCCACAACGGCAGAACTCAACACCTGGCTCCGCGAACTGGGCGACCGGAAGAAGAAGCTTGCGGACGCCATCGATCGCTGCGAGTACGTGGACAACTGGGGCACGCTCCAGTATTGGTTCGTCGAGCCGGCCAAGTCCGTCGCCCGCCCCGGCGATCCAGCCAAAGGCATGCCGGCCGGAATTTCACCGGACGGAATCCATCCTAATGCGGAGGCGCACAAGCGGCTGCTGCAAAACGCGATCGATGCGTATTACCGCAAGTGGCTCGATGCTCCAGCGGGAAGCGAGGCCAAGGCCTCGCAGGACAAGTCCGCCGCACCCAGCGGGTACTGACCGGGATCTCCCGCCGGCTTGGGATCCACGGGAGCCGCTGGGGAAGAAGGCGGGTGAAGCACGCGGGACAGACTCCTTCGCGTAAAGACTGGTTTTCGATCCCTCCTGGCCGTCTGCGAAGTGTCTCGTCCAAAAGCCAACTCTCAGATACTGTAACTCGTGTGTTCCGTTCGTTACACAATTGAAACATTTGTGTAACAGAATCTGTGTCATACGGAACACCCGCGCTACACAGTACTCAGGCGCAGGCCCTCATAAGTCGCTGCCTGATAATAGGATTAATAGTGCGACCTCTGTTGGCACTATCGTTGCTCTTGCACTTGCGTCGAGTCTGCTCTCGGGGCAAAGGAGCAGACCCCCGGCAAATGGCAGGTCTCTTAAACTCAGGGAAGGAGGTGATATGTAGCGGTCAGTAGAGAGCCCAACCGCCGGGTGAAAGCAGGTCTCATAACTTAATGAGGGAGGGCGCAACGATGAAGATGAAAGGTTTTACGCTAATCGAGTTATTGGTAGTAATTGCGATCATCGGGATTCTGGCGGCCATTTTGCTGCCGGCATTGGCAAGGGCTCGGGAAGCCGCCCGCAGGGCGTCATGTCAAAACAACCTCAAGCAGTGGGGCGTCATCTTCAAGATGTACGCCAACGAGAGCGCGGGGGAACGCTTCCCCACCTTTGGCCTTACATGCATCGCGACTAACGTCTACAACTGGACCCCGGAAGCGACGCAGTTGTATCCCGAGTACTGGACGGATCCGAACCTCATGATATGCCCGTCTGACTCCGGGTCGGGTCACAATCCGTCATCCGGTTCCATGATTCCGTTCGACCGATTGGACAGCATCCAGGCTTCGGTGGACGGCGTCAATGTAACGACCAATTGCGTCGTGGCACATTTGGCCGTCGCCCGCTCATACAACTACTTCCCCTACATGCTTCAACGCCTCGATCCCGTTGACGGGCAGTGCGTTGTCTCCGCGATGCGTGGGCCGGCGGGCGCCGCCGCGCTCGGCTCGCCCGATCTCAATGTCGGAACGGCATGCCCGTACAATTCCGCGAGTGGTAGCGGCATCAAGAGCGGCTTCATCGGTTTTCCCGTGGTGCTCAACAAGGCGAGCACCGAGGCCACGTGGGACGCGGCCGCAAGCTGGCTGGACAGCGGCCTCAACATTGACATCGTCGCCGCGCGCAGCCTGGGCAACCGCACTCGTGAAGACGGCAGCGTCGTGACGGGTACCGTGAGCTTCCTGCGTGAAGGTGTCGAGCGCTTCGCCGTTACGGACATCAACAATCCGGCAGGGTCGGCACAGGCCCAGAGCACCGTTCCCATCATGTGGGACGCCTTCTATGGCATGGGCGCCACACGTCCAACCGCCCCCGATAAAGCCTACGCGTCACTAATCGTGATGAACCACGTTCCTGGGGGCTCGAATGTGCTTCACATGGACGGACACGTTGAGTTCATCAAACACGGGACCTTCCCCGTCGTTGACACCGACCCGAGTTCGACGTTCTACGGAAAGAACTGGTCGGTTGACTTGACAGACTGCATGTACTAATCGAAGCTACTTGGGCACGCTGGGGACGGCCGCATTGCGCGGCCGTCCCCCAATTACGGTACGGACCCTCTTCGGGATGTCCAGCATTTCGGATGTAATGCAGTTGGAAAGGAAGAAACCGATCATGCGTGAAAAGTGTGTACGGGCATTCCTGGGCATTTTCGTCGCCCTGGTTTCGACCGGATGCGGCGGCACGGACTCCGGCATCGTAACAAAGCAGCCCCAATTCAAGGCGGTTGCGCCGGAAACCCCGGGATCGATAGAAAGTCTCCAAGAATCGCCGTGGGAGTACAGAGGCGCCTACTACCAGTTCAAACCGAATGGAGAACTGATCGTCGAGGTGTTCGGGCAAGGGCAACCCGCTGAATACACCTTCGATCAAGGGGTAGTCACGCTCACCCTGGAAGATGGGACGATCCTCCACGGCACGTGGGACGGCGTCGATCTCGTCATCGAGGGCCGTAGCGCAACTCGGGTTGAGCCGCAGTAGCGGCGCCCTGTGCGGCGCGAAGTTGATCGGGTACTGTCGTCCCAGTGGGGGCCTCCATGACGGAAGCTCCGTTCAAGAAGAGGATTCCTTCGGCGCGTGACATTTGCGCGCGGAGATCCCCTCGCTGCCGCGTCCTCGACCCAGACCTTCCCTACGCGCAAGAGTCCCGCACTGTTTGCTGTATACTGGCATGGGGCCTATCACCGCGTGCCACCAGGGGGACTTGGTCATGAGCAGGATCTGGCAAAAGGGACGTAAGTTCTCCAATCTGGCGGCGGCCAACCTGAGCAGCTATCTGTTCGCCACGCCGGCCTTCGTGCGGTTCATTCCCACCGACCGCTGCAATCTGAATTGCGCCTATTGCTGGCAGCACGATCAAGCCTCGGAGGACATGCGGCTCGATGTGTTCATGGACTGCCTGAACCATGCCGTACGGCTCCGCACCGGTCTGATTACCTTCCTCGGTGGTGAGCCCATGCTGTGGGAACCCCTTTTCGACGCGATTGCCGCGTGCTCCCAACGCCACATCCTCACCGATATGACGACAAACGGTTCTTGTCTGAATAGCCACACCCTGGAAGAACTCGGACGTGCCGGCTTGGATTACCTCAACATTTCGGTGGACGGATTGGCCGCGTCCGAGGTGAGCAAGAAAGATTCCGTGGTCCGGGATGATCTGATGACCGAACTGCGGCGCGTGCGGGCACAGTATGGCGTCCACTTCCGGCTCAATGCAGTCATCTTCAAGAACAACTTTGAAGCAATCTGCAATTTGCTCGAGTACACGCACGAACAGCGAGTCCAAATCTCGCTCGGCTTCATCGTGCCGCCTGTCAATACCGCACAGGGCAGCTCCAATGGCATTCACTTCAATCGCGGTGATGAAGGGCTGCTTCAGACAATCGTGGATTACATCCTCGAGAAGAAACGGAGTGGGTATCCTATTATCGATCCCGACTCCTATTTCACGGGGGTGTTTCGCTTCCTGCGTGGTGAACGCTTCTGGGACTGCAACTACCCGACACGCTATGGATGGATTAACGTGACGTCAACGGGAAGAGTCCGGAGTTGTACCAAAGCCATGGACGAATTGGACTACCGCTTCGTGGACCTGGACCGCGGCAAGATCGCTGAGCTGCGGCGCATCTACAAGGAGAAGGTGTCCGCCTGCAACGTCCACTGCTATTCCAATTGCGCCTACGATTCCTACTACTACACCCACCACAAGGGCGAAATGCTGAAGAGAGTGCTCAAGCGAGTACTCTACAGCAAGGCACTGCCGTTGCCCGCCAACAACGGCGGCTCGTAGAGGCGCCCGCCGCTGGTACCCGCGCTATCGTGATGAGGGGTTCGACACGAGCGCCTTCAGGACTTCCGGGATCTGCTCAGGCGGCCGCTTGAGGTGGTATTCATACCACAGGTTCATGAACTGGGAGGGTATGTCGATCTCGTCTTTCAGCAATTCCTTGTGCGTGACGGGGTAGAAATCCACGTATTCCTGCATCATCCCGCTCCAAGCTTGCTCGTCACCTTCCATGAAAGCCAGGAAGATGCGCTTGAGCATCACGCAGTACTCGTGATGATTGCGCACCACTTCGATGCGATGTTTCACGACCGGATCCTGCTGCGCATCCACCAAGGCATCCAACTGCGCGCGAAGTCCGGCAACTCGCTCGATGTTCTCCCGCGACGTGTCGGCATACATGGCCGCCTGAAGAGCATGTGTATAATCCAGAACGGCCGGTCCGGCTTCAGCGAAGTACGCGGGATAGAATTCCTCCTCCAACTCACTCAATGGCCGCTCCGGCGTCGAGTACCACTGGAGCCAGCACCACACATTGAACGGCGTCGGCCAGCACAGGCGGCTGAAACAGACCCAATCCCCCAGGCCGCTGATGCCGTCGGCAAGGTAGTACTTCGTGTCCTCGGCGATCACCTCCATGGGCCATATCAAAGACTGCCCCGAAGGGCCGTGGCCCGCGGTCACTTCGCAGCGGTTGTAGTAGTCGAAGAGGATCCGGCGTCCTTCAAAGCCCACATCATCGAGGCGCTTCTTCCAAGCGACATACATCTCGAGGACTTCGGCGTTGCCGTCCTTGCCGGACGCCAAGGTGTGGAAGCCGTTCCGCGAGTAGCCGAGGCACAGGTTCAAGATCATGTTCTTGCCGTTCTGGTAAAGCGGGATGATTTCCTTCGGCGGCCACCGGGTCTCGTGATAGGCGATGAACTCGAACAGGGCTTGCGGCAACTCCGCTTCGACCACGGGCGCGGCGTCGTTGACCAAGGTCATGTACCACCCCGCCGTGGACATCTTGGCGCATTCCCCGCATTCGCAGTAGGCCGCATAGGCGACGTCTTCCGCCCACAGCGCGAAGATGTCCCAGTACGGGTGCGCGCGAACGTAGTCGCGCAGCCGTTCCCGGAAGATGCGGCGCACTTCGGGATTGGAAAAACACGCGCCTTTCCCGGTGACGGCCCGCTTGCCTTCGATCATCGGGAAATATTCGGGATGCTCGGAGAAGAGCGCCTCTTGCGGAAGGAATTCCTTGAAAATGTGGCCGGGCCCGTGGATAAGGCCACCCCGCTGCCGAATGGCCGGCGGCGCTTGGTCCAGAGTGGCAACGATGCAAAATGTGTTCACACGGTTCTTGACCAGAAAGTCGACGGTGTCTTCGTTTGCGGGGTTCGGCATGTAGTAGTCCCTGAACTCGAAAGCCGACGCCTTCCTCATCTGAAATCCTTCCTCCAAGGCCAGCGTATCGCGCGCAGGCACGTATTCGTGTTGTTCCCCCGGGCCGAAGAATCGGATGCCCAGACTCGACTGCAAGAAGTCGTACACCGCATACAACGCCGAACGCGGATTCTCGCCAATCAAGTAGATACAACCATCATGCACGGTGATCGCGCTGCGGTCGAATCCGCCCTGGCCGAAGTTCACAGCGTCGGCCGGTGCATCCGTCGCCGCCTGCGAAGTGGTGACGAAGAATGCGCCCCGCTCCGGCAGTCCCTCCGCAATCGTCAAGTCCACGCCGGTGGCCTTGCGGAGGTATTCCTGAAGCTCCGACGCGGCAAAACGCACCGGGTCCGGCGAACCCGGCACCACGTGTATCCGCTCAATCGGTGTGCTTGAGCCATCCGCGGCCTTCACGCGGATCTTCGCCACGGGCGCATTGTCCGCACGTGCAGCGTGTGGCAGTAGGTGGATTGTTTCCCCAGCGACCGTCGGCATCTCAAGCAGCGCATCGGCCGTTTCGGTGGTGGCGGACGGCCTGGCAACGCGAGCGCCTTCTTCCCATGGAATCAGAATGCGGAGAGTGCTGCCGGCCTCGCTGAGGACCTCCACCTCATTCACCCGACCTCCGGAGCACGACGCGCTGACCAGAAACGCTCCTGCCGCCCGGAGCGTGCGGAACGCGGCGGGCTTGTCCTTCGGCCAGTTGGGAAAGAGGCGAATCGTGCCATCGTAGCTCTGCATGAGGCATTCATTGATAACGACCGGCAAACTGAAATTCTCAAACCAAATCCCCATGGGCGCCATGAAGTCGAACGGGGTTGTATCGTTGTACCGGCCGTGAACCTGGAGAACCATATTCGTGCACGTGCCGTCGGGGAGCATGCAATACTCAATCTGCCGTTTGAAGCGCTCCAGATCGAGCATGCCGATCCGGGCGGCTTGCAGGTTCATGAACACGAGGTCGTTTCCGCCCTCGTTCTGCGTGTTTCGATAGGTATTCCGAAGTATCTCGCCGATATCCGCAGGGGAATGCAGTCCGTGGTCTTCGCCCGGGAACACGGTCATGAGACTGTTGGGTGTGTTGTATACCACCTCCGCATGCTCACCCGAAACGGAGACGAATACCTTTCCGTAGCCGGACTCCGCCGTCGGATAGTCGGGAAAATGGTCGAGGATATCGCGCACATCCGCGATTAGTTTCTTTTCGCTATCCTCGACGCCGAGCACCCGTGTGGCTTCCAGGTAAGCCTTCATGACGAACTTCGTTAGCGTCAGGTCGACGAGGCAATCGTAGTTGTACTTGAATCCCGGCTTGAGGCCATAGAGTTCCGGCGGAACAGTCGGAAAGATGTGGTAGCGATCATCATTCCACCGTTCGCCGCGCGCTTCGGGGCGCTTCATGTAGTCCACGAGAAAGAGCACCGCGTCGCGGACGGGCACAAACGCCCGGTCGCGCAGATAGTCCGTATCCATCGTGTAGAGGTAGTGCCACCACAGGCCCTGCACGGCCCAGGGCGTTTCGCAGATTTCCCATCCCCACGTGGGGACTGGGTAGGGCGACATGGTCATCTCCACAGGATAGGCGGAATGCGGGAAGTATGCCCCGCGGAGTCCGTAGTACTCCTGTGCCCACTGCCGGCTCAGCGGGAGCAACCGCTCCACCAGTTCGACGTAGGGTAAATTCTTCTCGATGCGATTGCTCGAGAAAGGCAGCCAGAACGGTTGCTGCGTGTTGTAGTTCATGTGGTAATCGCCGTGCCACGCCGTGCCGATGTTCCGGTAACTCCAGTTCGCGAACAGGCCCGGACAATTGACGCCCGACTTGGCGGCGCAATTGAAGAAGTAGTGATTCCAATACCAGATGCGTTCCAGGAATTCGTCATCGAGCGCAACTCCGGAGCGCGTCCAGTATGTTCTCCACGACTCTTGCGACTCGTCAAATGCGGCGGCGAAAAGTTCGGAAGTTGGTGGCAGCAATTCAGGCACCTCGGCGCCGATCGAGGACGCCAGGCCCTCGTCGAGCCGCACCATGGCCATGAAGGGTTCTGTGGAGGCAAAACCTCGTTCCAGCGGCCCCATCTGTTGCTCAAGCCCTTCCCAGTTCAAGCGCGTTTTCGGCTCAATAACGACGTTTACGCGGACGGACAAACGAAAGGCGCGGTCTCGCGGATCAGGCTGGCCGGGTTGGTCGGCCACTGGTTCATTGCGCGGGAGGACTTGCCGAAACGAGAGGGAGTTCGTCGGCGCGTCCAGCACCTCATAGGAAGGAATGGTCGCTGGTGCGTCAGGGTCTGGAATGAGGCGAATACGGTCAAGGCAATTCGCGATTGGATTGCCGTTGGCGTCCGTGAGTTGCACCCACAGACGGTCCTTGGCCAACTCCACAAAGATCCGCAACTCGGCCGGAGTCTGGTCCACCAGAAGACGGACAACGCACAGCCCGGTGGCGATGTCCAGACGATGGCCCAGTAACTCGACCTTACGCCGGTCGAATCCGAGCAGCAGGGAGCCGCAAGGGTACGGGCGCGGGTACGGCTTTCGGTAATTGGCATGGGTCATGTCCCTGTACGCTGCATACCACGGGTCCGACTCCAGACTCGGTAGGTCTGCCGAGATCGCGGCCACCTTCTCGAAGACCTCGCGGAACGTGCCGATCTTGTCCTTGTGGTCCTCGGCGATCCGTATGTCCCAGACATTGTTATGCCCGAAGTGGACGACGATTGCGTCGGGTCGCGTGGTCACCACGGCGCCTAGGCCCCCATTGCCCAGCAGTGCCCCATCGAAGAAGTCCGGGCTGGGCCGATTGATCTCCAGGGGGTGCCTCGCCGCTCGCACCAGCGGATCGAGGCTGCTTGCGCCAACGCCCGCCTCAGGCGCAGCACCTAGGACCATGGCCAGAACCGCCCACGTCACAACCCCGTTAAACATGTCCGTCCTCCTTCCGATGTGTCCCGGCAACAGGTGGAATGCTATGCTTCACATCCTGCACCGCAGCGTCATCTTCAACTGAAACAGAGGACGAATCAAGAGCCGGGCCTCCGACAATCGTGGAGTACCGCGGTGTATCCAAAGCCGCAGCCCACTCAACGACTCTTCCCCAGATTCACACAGCGCGGCGGAGCCGCAACCGAAGAAGAGGATCGTCTGCAGATGGCGCAGATGCACGCAGATGAGAATCGACGCAGGCGACCGCGAGCAGGATCGACGCCCATCAGGCGCCCGGTGCAATACGACATCCCTCTTGTGGCCTGAAAGGCCAATGTACTTGTAGCCCAGGGTTGGCCGAAGCGCAGCGAAGGCCTACCCTGGGTTCGATACACGTCTTTAGTACCCTGAAGGGGTTCAATAGCTAAAACACAGGTCCACAGATTGCACAGATGTACACAGATTTGAAGACAGGATGTGGGACCGAAATTGCGACACGCATCAAAGTTCTGGCCGTGAACAGTACAGATGAACACAGATTTAACTAAAGGCGAAAGCAGGATGACATCGAACTCGTCCGTGTCGCAGAAAGGCGTAGATCACGAGAGAATCTAACGAGAATGTGGCTTCCCTTCTTTGAGGTCTGAAGGACCGGCGCCATACCAGCCCAGGGCAGAGCGAAGCGGCGCCCTGGGTAGGCTACGCCCCTCTTAGACTTGAGCGCTGAAGGTGCGGCACGCGATACAAACCAGATAGAGGCCGAATGAAGTCTCTCGCAAAACCTCTCCAGGTGTTTCAAGTTCGTGCGCACAGCGCAGCGTTGCACAGCTAAAGATATGTGATAAGCTGCTCTGAATTGAAGTTGCATCCCGAGTGCAACCGCGGAGGGGACAAACATGGACCTGTCGAGAAGAGACCTTTTGCGCGCAGCGGTCTGCGGCGGCTTGAGCGCTGTGCTACCAAGCATCTCCGCAACCGCTGCGGAGGGCGAGCAGCCGCCACCGAGTGCAGGGCTTCGCATCGCGGTGGTCCAACAGGAAACCCTTCCCGGACAAGTCGAAACGAATCGCGAGAAGGCGCTCGCCTTCGCCCAGGAAGCGCTCAACAATCGCGCAGACATCATCTTGTTCCACGAGGCCCTGCTGACCGGGTACGTCGAGAATGTTCTGGAGTTGGCGGAGGAGCAGAACGGCCCCACCACACAGGCGTTTCGGGAACTCCTCCAGGGGACGGATACTCGGGTGTTGTATGGCCTCGTCGAACGCGAGAACGACAAGTACTACACGGCGGCGACCCTCGTGGGCGCGAGTGGAGTCCTGGCCAATTATCGCAAGACCCACCTCTGGTGGAAAGCCAAAGGGCTCCGGCACGAACCCAAGTACTTCAGTCCCGGCAATGAGCTGGTGACCTTCGACCTGAAGGGTTGGAAGTGCGGGGTCATGATTTGTTACGACGGCGATTTCCCGGAGATGACCCGCGCCTACGCGAATCGCGATTGCGTGGTGCTGTTTTGGCTCAACAACCGGGGCAGCCGCGGCAAAGAAGAAGTCGACCGGCTGGCAAAATCAAACTCCATCATCATGGCAACATCCTGCTGTTGCGGCAGGAACGACACCAAGGATCTCTCCCGGGGCGGCAGCAACATCGTCAACTTCGACGGCTCCGTGCTGGCAGAGATTTGGGACGACGAGGGCGTCATTTACGCGGACGTCGACCCGGCCAAAGTCATGCCCCACCGCGAACAGAACCCCGGGTACAACGGCCAACGCCAAGACCTGTATCGGTGAAGCACCTCGCATCGCAAGCTTTGGAGTGCGGCGGCTTGCCGCTGCTTTGATTGAGCAGGCTTGCCTGCGGTCTTCGTAGATAGCATGGCATAGGCACCCATGTGCATCGCTCCCCGGACGAAGACACAGGCGAGGGCGCCTGTGCCACACGCGCTTGCCATGCCTTGAACGTTTCTTCCTTTCTTCCCATCATGGGCGTACTTGAAATCTTCGAGAGCCTAAAACAAGCAAAGGACAGGAGGTGGACGAAGACACAGCCGAGGGCGGCTGTGCCACACGCGCTTGCCCCGCATATAGCTATTCTTCATTTCTTCCGGTCCCTGCTTTGCCAAAGACATCAAGAATCTAAACCAAGCCAGGAATTGGAAATAGACGTGTGGCATAGGCGCCCTCGCCTGTGCTCTTCATTCATCCGCAGCCGGTTCCGATCAGGCCCCGCGCTACTTCCCGTCGAGGTGCCGGGCGATGCGTTCCCGCCAGTGTGCGGCCGTTTGCGCGTCGGACTCGACAAACTCCGTGAGTTCCGCGAGCCGGGCGATGAACTCGTCGTCGACGAGGTGTTCCAGGCGGCAGGCCTCGCGGTCGGCCATCGCTTCGTCGTAGCGCAGGACGGCGGCGAGAAACCGTTGGAGGGTGGAATGCCGCGCACTCAGGCGGCTCGCGAGGGCCTCGCCGTCCGGCGACAGGACCACGTAGCTGTAGGACTGGTGCTCCACGAGGCCCTTGCCGGACAGCTCGCGCACGGCCCTGGAGGCCGCCGGGCGGCTCACGTTGGCGTGCGACGCAATGTCGCTGACGCTGCACACCCTGTTACTCGCCTGGAGTTCCGCGATGGTTTCGATATACTGCTCCATCGAGGGGCTGGTGGCGGGACGCCTCCGGCGTGGGGCAGGCTGCTTGGGCACGCGTTGATTCTCCTTCACCGGATTGGGCCGTTCCGTACGGGTAGTCTACCATCGCCACGGCCTTTGTGCACGCGCGCGCATGTCGTGTCAGTGCACGGAGATATGCTATCCTATCGGGAGCAGGCGAGGCCGTCCCCATGGGGCCGGCCAAAATCCCGCGGTTGACACCGCAATCAAGTAGGAGTCCATTCAGCCGGCGGCGTTTGACCGCACCCCCTGTCAAGGATGTGGGCGTCTTGTTCCGGCGGAAGTTGGCAGGCTGGCTCCCGGCGGGGCGGAGCAGCCAGGAATGCCCGGCCGCTCGTGGCCGGCGCAATCGATCGAGAAATTGCCATGAATGTAGCAGTCGATATCTTCTTCTATCTGGGTTTGGCCCTGTTTGTGCTCGCGACAGGCGCGGCCTTGGCCTACCTGCGGAACGGCGCGGCGCGCATGCTGACGACCGAGGCGGGTTTGCTCGCGGCGGGCGGCGTCGCGCTTCTCATCACGTTCGGCCTGCGGTGGGCCATGTACGGGCTGCTCCCCCTCACCAACATGGGCGACTCTCTCAACCTTTTCGTCATTCTCGGAACCGCCATCGCCTTGTTCATCGCGCACAGCAACAACGTCCGCACGCTGTTGTGCTTCTATGGCCCCGCACTCGCGGCCCTGTACCTGTTCAACGCGATCTCAGGGCACACCTTCTTGCATGAACAGCCCAAACCCCTGAATGGCGTGTTTCTGGCCGTTCACGTCGGACTCGCGTTCCTGGCCTATTCGTTGTTTTTCGTGGCGAGCCTCACCAGCGTGGCCTATGTGTTCCAGGCGCGCAATCTGAAACGCCTGCATACGACAGGGCTCTTCCACAAGTTGCCGTCCCTCGAACAACTGGACCGCTCGCTGTTCAAGCTGATCACGTACGGGTACATCTTTTTCGCAATCACCTTCGTGCTGGGCTTCATCTGGGCCCATGTGGACGCCGACGAACTCGGCGCACGCTGGTGGATGTCGCCGAAGATCATGCGTGCCCTCTTCATGGTGATCCTCTATTCGGTCGCGTTTCACACGCGCCGCCTCGGTTGGATGCGCGGACAGAAGCTTGCGTACCTCGTCTTCGTCGGATTCGGCCTCCTGCTGGCTTCCTATATGGCGCTCGGCCTGCTGCAGCTCGAAGACTTCTATTTCTGGAGCAAGGCTTCATGAATGTCGTTGTCTCAGGCCTGAGCCACCACACAAGCCCAGTGGAGCTGCGGGAACGCCTGCATTTCGATGAAAAGGCCCTTCCCAATGCATTGATCCAATTGCGCAAGCAACTGGATGATGCGGGCGTGGTCATCTTGAGCACATGCAATCGCGTGGAAGTGTATGCTCACGCCGCGGACACCGCGGAAGCGCCCGGACGTATTCGCCGCTTCTTGTCCGAATGGCACGGTATACCTGAAGACGAACTGGCTCCCACTCTCTATGAATATGCGGGCCGTGAAGCGGTGGGGCATCTCTTTCGCGTCGCGTCCAGCCTCGACAGCCTGGTGGTGGGGGAGCAGCAAATCCTGGGACAGGTCCACGACGCTTTCCTCACGGCCCAGTCGGAACAGGCGACAGACAAGATCATCGGCACGCTCTTTCAGAAGGCCTTTTCCGTCGCAAAGGACGTCCGCTCCAAGAGCAGCATCAGCGCGGGCAAGGTGTCCATCGGCAGTGTGGCGGTAGACTTGGCCGTGTCCATCTTCATGGACCTCGCGGGCAAGACCGTGATGGTGATCGGCTCGGGCAAGATGGGTGAACTCACGCTCAAGAACCTGGTGTCGCGCGGCGTCGAGCATGTGCTCCTCGTCAACCGCAGCCATGAGAAAGCCGTGCGCCTGGCGGAGACGATCCGAGGGGAGGCCGTCCCCTACGAGTCCCTTCAGGAGGCGCTCCCCCGCGCGGACATTGTTATCGCGTCCACCGCGGCCCCGCAGTACATCTTGGGTCCGGGGCAGTTTCTTGCCGCTCTGAAACGGCGATCCCACGCACCGATGTTTGCCATTGACATCGCCGTGCCGCGCAACATCGACCCGGCGGTCAAGAAGATGGACGATGTGTACCTGTACGACGTGGACGATCTCCAGCAGGTGGCCGACGCGAACTTGGAGGCCCGGCGCCAGGAAATCGACCAGTGCTTGAGGATCGTCGAGGCGGGTGTGGACCAATTCTGGGGGTGGCTTCAGGGTCTCGTGGCCGAGCCGACGATCGTCTCCATGACCGAAGAATTGAATGCGATTCGCGAGCGCGAATTGCAGAAAACCCTCGCGTCGTTGCCCGAACTCACGGAAAAGCAACGCGATGAAGTCGCCTATCTTACCAAGCGTATCGTGAACACCATCCTGCAACGCCCCATGCGCCAGTTGAAACGTGAGGTCGTGGAAGAAGACCCGCACAAGGTGCTGCATCTCGTGAAGCGGCTGTTCGGCCTGAAGGAGGCGCCGTGAAATCGGCATTGGTCATAGGATCCCGGGGAAGCCAACTCGCGCTTGTGCAGGCCAATGCCATGGCCGATGCGCTGCGCGAGGCCGCGACCGGCCTTACGGTCACCATCGAAGTGATTCACACAAAGGGCGACCACATCCGTGATACGCCGCTGGCGCAGATCGGAGGGAAAGGGCTGTTCACCAAAGAACTCGAGGTGGCCCTCGCGGAAGGCCGCATCGACCTCGCCGTGCACAGCCTCAAGGATCTGCCGACCGAACTGCCGGAGGGCCTGACGCTGGGCGCCGTGCCGGAGCGGGAGACGCCCTACGACGCATTCGTCTGCGAGCGATTCCATGATGTGGCGGAACTGCCCGTCGGGGCCAAAGTCGGCACGTCAAGCCTGCGGCGGCAGGCCCAGCTCCTCGCCTATCGTCCAGATCTTAAAGTAGTGAATCTACGCGGCAACGTCGAGACTCGGGTGCGTCGCGTGGCCGAAGGCGCGGTCGACGCCGCCATTCTCGCGTGCGCCGGTCTGGAGCGCCTCGGACTGTGCGAGTCCATCCGGTCCACGCTGCCTGTGGATATCATGATTCCCGCACCCGCGCAAGGCGCTCTGGGTATCGAGGTGCGCGCTGACGACGCAGGGACCATCGAGATTCTGGAGCGCATCGCCGATCCCTACGCGACCGCCGAGGTGGTGGCCGAGCGCACCTGCCTGGCCGCGCTCGAAGGTGGCTGCCAAGTGCCCATCGGCGCGCTCGCGCGCGTGCAGGGGTCGCGCCTTTCACTCACCGCCTGCGTGTGCAGCGTGGACGGAAAGACGGTGCTTAAGACCCAGTGCGAAGGCGCCGCCTCGGACGCCGTGTCACTTGGACAGGCTGCCGCCCTGCAGCTCCTCGAACAGGGGGCGGCGGATCTGATCGCGGCGACACGATGAGCGCGGCTCAGGGAAAGGTCTGGTTAGTCGGCGCGGGCCCGGGAGACCCGGGACTGTTGACGCTCCGTGGCAAGGAGTGTCTCGAGCACGCCGATGTGGTGGTGTATGACTCTCTCGCCAATGAAGCCCTCTTGGAGTTCGCGCCCGACGCGGAGCGGATCTACGCGGGCAAATCGACCGACCGCCATACCTTGCTTCAGGACGAGATCAACCAACTCATGGTGAACCTCGCGCGTCAGGGCAAACGTGTTGTCCGGCTCAAAGGCGGCGACCCCTTCGTGTTCGGGCGCGGCGGCGAGGAAGCTCTGGCCCTGGCGGAACAGGGCGTTGCGTTCGAAGTCGTGCCGGGGATTACGGCGGGCATTGCCGCCCCGGCCTACGCGGGCATCCCGGTAACGCACCGGGGCCTCGCGACCAGCTTCACCTTCATCACCGGGCACGACGCGCAAGTCTTCGAGTCCTCAGACGAAGACGTGGTCGACCTGATGCTGCGTGGCACGCTCGTCTTTTTCATGGGCGTTCACAACCTCCCCCGGATCGCGGCCCGCCTGGAGACCCTGGGCTTAGCCCCCACAACACCGGCGGCGGTCGTCCAGTGGGGAACCGCGCCACGGCAACGAACCGTCACGGGCACCCTGAGCACGATTGCGGAGATTGCCGCGTCAGCAGGCATCCGGCCACCCGCGGTGGTCCTCTTCGGGCAAGTGGTCACCCTACACGAACGGCTATCCTGGTTTGAAAGCCGGCCCCTCTTCGGCAAGCGCGTGGTGGTCACGCGTGCCCGCACCCAGGCGAGCGACCTCGTCCGGCAGTTGCACGAGCTGGGGGCGGACGTGTTTGAATTCCCAACCATCGCTATCGAGCCGCCGGAGACCCCGGAGCCGTTCGACTATGTGGGCAGCTACAACTGGGTCATCCTCACCAGCGTGAACGGCGTCGACATGCTGTTCGATCGCCTCGAAGAACTGGGGCAGGATGCGCGGGACTTGGCCGGGGTCAAATTGTGCGTCATCGGCTCCGCAACCGCCGAATCCGTGCGAAAACGCTTCTTGAAAGTCGACCTCATGCCGGAGAAATATGTGGCGGAGGATCTGATGGCCGCCCTGCTCGAACGCGAAGGAAACCTGGAGGGCAAGCGCTTCTTGCTGCCACGCGCGGATATCGCGCGGAGTTTCCTGCCGCAGGAGCTACGGAAACATGGCGCGGAGGTCAAGGAACTCGTGGCGTATCGAACCGTAGCGCCCCGAACTTCGGAGGATTTGGCGAACCGGCTGCTCGTGTACCGGCCGGACCTCGTAACCTTCACGAGTTCTTCGACCGCGCGCAACTTCTTCGACATTCTCGGGGCCGAACGCGTGGAGAGAATCAAGGAGACGGCGGAGTTTGCCGCGATCGGCCCCATCGCAGGAAGGACGGCGGAAGAGTTGGGCATGCCCATTTCAATCCAGCCGGAGAACCACGACATCCCGAATCTTGTAAACGCCATCGTTCAGGCTGTGACCCGTTCGCCGCGGCACGAGCCGCCGAGCGATTGAGGAGGTACCGGTGAGTTATCCGATAGTTCGCATGCGGCGGCTCCGCCAATCCGCAGTGCTGCGCCGCATGGTGCGCGAGACGTCCTTGTCGGCCGACGACCTGATCATGCCCCTGTTCGTGCGCCCAGGCCAAGGCATCAAGAAAGCCATCGCGTCCATGCCGGGCAACTTCCAGTTCTCGGTCGACACGCTGGTGGAAGAGGCAAGAAGTCTCGTGGATGCGGGGGTGCCCGCCGTCATTCTCTTCGGAATACCCGAGGCGAAGGACGCCCATGGCAGCGGTGCGTATGCGGAGGACGCGATCGTGTGCCGGGCCGTCGAGCACCTTAAACGCGCCTGCCCGGACCTGTGCGTCATCACGGACGTGTGCCTTTGCGAATACACGGACCACGGGCACTGTGGCGTCATCGGTCACGGCCACGCTGGAAAACCCGATGTCGACAATGACGCCACGCTGCCGCTTCTCGCGCGAGAGGCCGTGGCTCACGCGCGTGCCGGTGCCGATATGGTGGCCCCTTCCGACATGATGGATGGCCGCGTGGGTGCCATACGCGATGGCCTGGACGAAGCGGGCTTCCCGGACATTCCCATCATGGCCTACAGCGCCAAGTACGCGTCCGCTTTCTACGGACCCTTCCGCGACGCCGCGGAATCGCCACCCCAATTCGGCGATCGCACCACCTACCAGATGGATCCCCCCAACGCGCGTGAGGCGTTGCGCGAAATCGCGTTGGACATCGACGAGGGCGCGGACATTGTCATGGTGAAACCGGCCTTGCCCTATCTCGACATCATTCGCATGGCGGCGGACAATTTCGAGGTCCCGCTTGCCGCCTACCATGTGTCCGGGGAGTTTTCCATGGTCAAGGCGGCCGCCGCCAACGGCTGGCTGGAGGAGAAGCGCGCGGCACTCGAAATCCTCACGGCCATCCGCCGGGCGGGCGCGAAGCTCATTCTCACGTACTGGGCCAAAGACGCGGCACTGTGGCTACGCGGCTGATGGCTCCAAGCTCACTATAGGAGGAATTGCGCTATGACGCGGACTACTCTTCGACGCGAATCGCTCCCCATGAAGGCCCAACTCTCCGACTTCTTCAACTTCGTGGAAATCGCCGGCGAGATCCTCACCTACTTCCGCGCGGAGTTGTATCGGATCTTCTTTTTCATCATCGATCTCATGACCCTCTTTGCGGGTCTGTAGGCGGTGTGAGGTGGCCCTCGTCGATCAGCAAATAGGCCGTTGCGCGCGCCCGCTGCTCCTGCTCGCGCTGCTGGCAGCCGCCAGCCCCTGCGATGAAGCGCTTGAAAAAGCTGTAACAAGTCAAGCCGCCAATCCAGAGCCTGCCGACACCTCGCGCGCCCCCGAATTCGAGCTTCAGGACCAGTTCGGGACCACGCACCAGTACGCATACCCGCGAGAGAAGGTTGCGGTGCTCCTCATCGCCGACAAGGAGGGGTCAAAACAGGTCTCGACGTGGGTGGTTCCGCTTCACGAGCGGTTTCAGGATCGCATCGATATCGACGGCGTGGCCGATCTGAGCGCGGTGCCGGCATTCCTGCGGGGCACGGTACGGTTCTTCATCAAACGCAGTGCGGAACATCCCATCATGCTGGATTGGGACGGGGCGGTGTGCGGGGACTTCGTCTGCGCCCCAGGGAAGGTGAATGTCTTTGTCGTAAACAAGGATGGGGGCATTTGCTTGACCCTTCAAGGAGCGGCAAACGATTCACTCCTGAAGCAACTGTACGCCGAGATAGACCGGCTTCACCGCCCGAAGACTGACACCTGAATTCTCGGGAACATGACGAACCGGCGAGAGGAGCGGTGTGATTCCGCATGAAACTCCACGTGCTGCAACGAGAACAACGAGTGCCTTATCCGGTGGACGAGGTCTTCGCCTTCTTCGCGTGTCCGGAAAACCTGGCGCGGATCACGCCGCCCTCGCTGGGTTTCCAAATCCTCACGCCGTCCCCGGTCACGATGAAAGAAGGCGCGCTTATCGATTACACGCTGCGCATGATGGGGATGCCCATCCATTGGCGCACGCTCATTTCCCGCTTCGACCCGCCTTGCTGCTTCGTCGATGAGCAACTCAAGGGCCCTTACCTCTTCTGGCATCACACGCATACCTTCAGGGAGGACGACCACGGAACCGTGATCGGAGACGAGGTCCGCTACGTGCTGCCCTACGGACCCCTGGGCGACGTGGCCCACGCCGTATACGTACGGCGGCGGCTGGACGATATCTTCGACCACCGCGCCCAGGTGATTAAACAGGTCTTCTCATAGCAGGGTCAGGCCAGACCCAGCACCTTGCGCGCATTGCCGCACGCGACCTTCTCCCACGCGTCAACGGGCAAGTCCAGCTCACGCAGGAGATCGAACTGCGGTATTTCCTGTCCGGGCGAGAGATAGTCCGTCCCAAACAGAAGCCGGTCCGCGCGGCGCAACACAAATGCGCGGCCGAACTCGATATCGCGCTGGATCGCGTTGGCCCCGCTTCCTGCCGACAAATCTCCGTACAGATTCGGAAACCGATCCATCAGCGCGTCGATGGCGCCACCCGGCATGACGGGACGACGCGGATAATCGTGCATATCCTTTTGGGTGGCGTCACCCGAGATAGACGCCCACCAGCCGTTGGCGTGGCCGATGAACACGCCCTCGGGGTTCTGCTCGAGCACGCGTGCGAGACCCGGCAGGCCGGGAGTGTCCATGTTCCGCTCGTTGTCCATGTGGAACAGAACCGGAAGCCGGAGTTCCGCGCAGGCTTTGAACAACTCCATGTTGCCTGAATCATCGATGGGGACCCCGCACTTGTGTTCCCCGAAACCTTTCGCGCCCGCGTCAATGTACCGTTTCAGCAAATCCACCTTCGCCTGGTATCCACTGAGGTTTGGGACGCGCGGATCGATCGAACAGAACGGTATCAGTCGGTCCCGATACGGCTCCGTCACGCGCAGAACGAAATCGGTCGTAAGCGGGTGATCCCACGATTCCGGAGACACCAACGGCAGGACAACAGCCTGCAAGATGCCGCGACTGTCCATCCAGGCAAGCAGCCCCTCGGCCGTCAGCTCAGGCGCCTTGCCCCACTTCTGGGTGATGTGTGTGTGCACATCGATGAAGGGGCCCTGCGTTACACGCGCTCCTTCTTGCGCGTGGGCGAGAGTCGCGGTAGCCACCGCCAGTCCGAGCGACGTCCGGCCTGCCTTTTCGAGGAACTCGCGGCGTGAAGGTTGACAGGCCGCAGGCGTTTTGAATTCGCGATTCATATGTTCAATCCCACCAGAAGTATAGCTTGCCCGTGGCAAGCTCCCCAGCCAACGCTCCCACGTCGCCCACTCCCTGATCCACAATGTCCGGACAAAACTCGTACATCTTCCGAGCAAGCGCCTGCGTGTCCTTTGGCGCGGAAACAAAATAGCCCTCCAGATAATCGAGTCCGGCGCCTGTAAGCACAAACGGATTCTCGCGGTCCAACTCCCGCAACCAGGCAATGACCTTTGCGTTATCTAGATCGAAGTTGATGCCATCCGTCCCGATGATCTGCAAGACTTCAAACTTGTCAGTGCAAGGCAGTGCGAGCAGCGTGTCGGGACTGCCTCCGATTCCGAAGTTCATACCATTTCGTATCAAGAAGACTCCAGACTTCCCGGCCGCCTGGTGCCATTGGACGAGATTGGCCTCGGCCTTTTCGTAGGGTGCCGTGGCCATGTACGCCCCGGCAAGTTCTGTGGAAGGCGCGAACTGCAATCCACTGGCGCTGCTGAGAGCCTTCAGGCCCTCCTGGAACTGCGGGGATTGGGCACGTGCGGCGAAGTCGGGCGGCACGGTGAGTTCCTCCGCGAGCGACACCACTGGTGGTCCCGCCTGCTCTGGCGCTGTACCGGACGGCGGGGCGCCGCGGGGGATCCAACACCCGGTCTGCGCCATCACGGCTAGTATCAAGGTGACGCGCAGTATCCGTGCCGCACGGCAACTCAAACGCGAATCCACCTTCATCCGGTCAATCCTTTCGTGCCAGCCTACTCCAACGCCGTGAGATAGGCGATCAGATCCGCCAAGCCCTGCTTGTCAATCGTCTGCTCCCACCCCTCGGGCATGATAGACAGATTATCGCTCTTTATGGACTGAATATTCACGCGCAGAATGGTGTCGGTTTCTCCATCCGCGCGTTTCATGGTGATGCTCGTCGCTGTTTCCGACGCGATGATGCCGCTATGCGACTCCCAATCACCGGTCTCGATAGTGTAGTTGACGTACTGCGGATTCACCTCGCGATTGGGGTCGAGTACATTGACGAGGATCTTGTCGGGACCCGCCTGGGCGACTGTGGAGAGGTCCGGGCCCACTTCGTGTCCCACCCCCTGCAGACGATGACATTTGCTGCAGTTCTCGACGAATAGCGTCTTTCCGCGCTCGCGATCGCCGCTCATTGTGAGAACGTCCTGACAGGCGTCGACCACGTCTTGCCGCGATCCCAGCGAGAGACCCGCCAGCAGTGTCGTCGCGCGCTCGCGAATGCCGGTGTCGACATGGGATTGAAGCGCGCGGACGCGCGTCGAGTCTAGGTTCCTGGGATCGAACGAACCGCGTTCGATGGCATCGATAAGACGCGCAATCCATGACGTCCGCGAAAACAGGGCCTCGACGGCCTGGGCACGCACCTGCGGAGTGAGTCCTCCCCACGCGTTCAGGATGATGTCCGCGACTTCCGCTTGGTCAAACGAGCGTAACGTGTCCAACGCGGCGCTCTGAACTTCCGCGGGCTCATGCTCCGCGATAAGCGGAGGCAACAGTTCGCGGTTATGCTCAAATGTGTCGAATCCAAGTGTCTGTATCGCATCCGCGCGTACTGCAACGTCCTTCTGAGCATCCACTGCCTCGCGGCGGGCGGACTCCAAAAGACTGGCAAGCAGCGCTTCCGCGCGTTGGCTCCGTGCGAGAATCGCCTGAGATTCGGCCCCCCGGCCCGCTTGCTTCATGCCCTGGATGATACCCCGCACGGCGCTCCGCGCAAGGCCGTCCTCTTCTGCGGGAAGCGCGTCGATAGTCTCCAGCGCGCGGGCCACATCACCGTCCTGGCCCGTCGAACCTGTCTGCTTCGCCAGCGCTTCCAGAAACTCCTTGCCCGTGCCGCCGCTCCGATAGGCCGAATCGGCGGCAAGCAGCGAGAAGACTTCGCCGGAGCCCGACACGGCCGAACTCAAGATCGCCAGTCGAAACCAGGTGTCCTCTCCGTCTTGCTTGGCGAGTTGCGCGAGCGCGGCATTCCGTTCCGCGCCTCCCATTTCACCAAGAGAGAACGCAACCTGATAACGGACGCGGATGTCGGAGTCATCAGCCAGGGCGCACATCTTCTCGCTTAACTCACGGGAGTCCTTCAGCAATGGCTCCGATAGGCGCACGGCGTGGGCCCGCCCAACGGCGCTGGCATCCATGAGGCCCTGAAGCAGAACCTCCGGAGTCAGCGCCCGCAAACCGGAAAGTGAATAGAGCGCCTGCACGCGGCCCGATTCGCTGCCGGACTCCACCGCCATCCGCTGGATTGCGGGCACGCACGACGCGTCCTGCCGCTCGTACAGCAAGCGCGCGGCTGTTTCCCGGTGCCACGCGTTGGGGTGCTCGAGCAGCGCCGCCAGCTCGATCGCGGAGGCCTTGCCCAGGTCCGGAATCGCGGGCTGCTTAAATGCGCGCGGGACAATCCGGTAGATGCGCCCGCGGTCGCGCCCGCTGGTCAGGTCGAGGTGCCTCTTGATCACCGGCGGAAGGCTGTCGGGATGCTCGATGATCTCCCGGTACATGTCGGCCACATACAGCGCGCCGTCGGGTCCATTCGCAAATTGCACCGGCCGGAACCAAATGTCCGTCGATGCGACGAACTCCGTCTTCTCTTCGCCCTTCGCCCGGTGCGCCGTGAGCGCCACGCCATCATCGCTCAGTACTTTGCGATGAATGAGGTTCCCCCCGACATCGCCGATGAAGGCCTGGCCGCGATACTCCGCGGGCCACGCGTCGCCCCGGTAAATCGTGATTCCCGTGGCACTCGTGAAATACCCCGCGGCCTTTCCACCTCCTTCCACGGGACCTTCCACAATCCCTTTGACGCGGAGACGCGTCCGCACGATGCGCCACGGTTCGACGGGGCTGATCCGGTAGACGTCGGCCGCCGGCCCGTCCGGCGCGATGCTGATGCGCGGACTCGGCGCGGCCAGATAGGGATTGCGGAAAACGTATTGATCGTCGAACATGACCAACTGAATGTGGTCGCTGTTCGAACAGACGAACCTGTGGCCCCAGTCGTCGAAGCTCATGCCGTGCTGCGCACCGCCGCTTTCTGGCCGGAAGTCTTTGGTTCGCGGATCGAACGAGAAGTCCCGGCCGCGAAGTGGCACGGTCGCTTTCGCCAGATCGCTCGCGAGCTGCACATCGGCCCCGGAACTGCTCGTCGCGCCGTGAATGCGATTGTCGAGTCCCCACAGGAAGGTGTTCAACAGGCCTTGCACGTTGGTGAGATGGAAGCCCGTGTAGACGACCTCGCGAACATCCGCGCGCCCATCCCCGTCCGTGTCCTTGCAGAACAGGATGTCTGGCGGCACGCCCACAAAGACGCCGCCGTCGTAACACGCAACCGCGGTCGGCCACGCCAATCCGTCCACATACGAGGAAGCCGTGTCGTATACGCCGTCCCCATTGCCGTCCTCCAGCATGCGGATCTCGCCGATGTTCTCATCGCGCTCCTCTGAATAGCCCCGCATCTCCACCACGAAGAGGCGGCCGCGTTCATCAAAGGCCATGGCAATGGGATCGCGTACCAGCGGCTCCGCGGCAACAAGCTCCATGCGGAAATCCGGATGCACCTGAAATGTCGAGAGCGCGTCTGCGGGTTCTGTCGGGGGGATGCGGATTAGTTCCGCGCTGTAATCCTTATCGGCGCTGTCTTCGCCAGGCGTCTCCTGCGCCAGCGCTAGAAAGCAAAGGAAGAAAGGGATAAACATCATGCGCGCGATTACGGTCTTCATGAATAGTGATTTCCCTTGTGTGACGAGAGAAATGCTGATCTGGCAAGCGTCCGGCGGCCTTGCAAGCGCCCAACGCGACGCGGAGCCTAGCACGAACCGCGATCCCGTGCAAGAGAAGAACTCACCAGAGAAGAATTCACCACGAAGCCACGAAGGACACGAAGGGAAGAGCACAGGCGAGGGCGCCTATGCCACACGTCTTTCGCTCCATGCTGGGCCGGGCCAGCGCGTGAGGCTGAGGCGGGCCTGGGAAAAATGAAGCAGAGCAAAGAGACATACTCTATTCGAATCGCTGCTTCTGCAATCTCTGCGCCTCTGCGTTAATATGCAATTAGGATTTGCAGGTAGGATGCCCATGCCCACTCGGCGCATTCTTCAATTCCTGATTCCGCGGCTCGCGGCGAAGACTCACTTCTTGCACTTCTTTCGTGACTTTCGTGTGTTTCGTGGTGAACCTTCTTGACTCTTCGTCGGGGTGGCCGCTATCTCTGGAGACTCTGCCTCGATCCACCCAGGATTAGGTGTGCTCTCTGGCCAGTGATTCGGTTCAGCGCCGTCGTCGCGGCGCGTTCCACCCACGGAGGACGGCTCCCATCAAACAGCGCCGCAGTCCGCCAGGCACGTAATCGCCATTGCGTCAGCACCGCCGCCAGGAGGGACTCGTCGAAGCCCGCCAGCGCATCGTCGAGTGCACCCAGGTCCGGGTCGTAAATCGTCCCCAACAATTCCTCCACATCTTGGATTGTCGTGAGCAGGAACCGGTTGGTGGCGAGATAATCCGGATATCGCTTCGCACGATCCTCCGGTGGCGTGACCTCGGCAATCGCATAAGGGAAATCGCGGTTGATGTGCGCGTGAATGCCGAGCAAGGCGTGTTGAAAGACACTGACCCCGTCCGTTTTCGCGGCATCGAACGCAACCTGCCACGCTTCTGGGACTTCGTCCAGCCGTCCGCTCTCGTAGTCAAGAAAGGCCTCGCGGTACAGATTCGCAAACGCCAGCAGAAACGCGCTGGTCCATTCCGGGTTATCGAAGTACCCATCGTCAATCCCGGCGACCGCATCTTCGGTGATGGTCCGGTACACCGCCGCGAAAACCACGCGCGCATCACCCCGCTCGGCCAAGGCATCTTCGAGTTCTCCAAATCCTGTCAGCACTTCCTCATACGTGAGATACGGATCCGCTACCAACGCGATCAGTTCGGCGTCACCTTCCGGGGCTGCATCGGCCTGACTTGAGGCGCATACGGCGTACAGAAGCAAAGCGCGAAATGCATTTGCCGCAGACATAACAGTATCGTTCTCCCCATGACGTGCGCGGGCGATTCCAGAAAGGACCGATGATGCGAAAGAAGTGTAGCACATTCCCACAACCGTCAATGTCAAAAGGAACCCGGGACCAGGGCAATCGCATTAAAAGTTTGGCACCCCTAGCTGCGCTTGCGCATCCGTGACCCCGTGTATCCCGCGTGAATTCCCAGGAGGGATCGATCTGCGAAGTAATAGTAGTTTGATATGTAAC
>JADLGB010000153.1 GCA_020849535.1 Candidatus Hydrogenedentota bacterium | reverse complement strand
GCGCTGCTGCCGATCGTGAACACCGGCGCCGTCAAAGGGCCGGGACGTGTCAATATCTACACCTTTGGCACGCAGATGTACGAGATCCACCTTCGCGATTTGAAGTGGACCGACCTGGACGCGGATATCGAGCTGGTCTTGTATTGCTATGCGAAGCGCGTGTTTGCAAATGTGAACGTGACTCCGCATGGGACGGCCCCCGATCTGGAGGTGGGCTGGCTGGGCAGCGTGAAGTATTCCATCGACATCATCAAGCCGATGGACGACTACGCGGACCGCCTTGTGTGGGGCGATGTCCATCCGTCCATGGTTGCCCTGGCGCCGAAGCAGCGCGACGCGAGCGGGCAAGGCGTTCCCACGCGGGCCGCGCTCGAACCTCCCAAACGCCTGCTCATAGGCAGCAAGTTTGTTTCCACGTTGAGCGGGACGCGCACCGCAAGCCTGATACTGGTCGCGGGCGAGTCGCCGGATGACTTGGCGCGTCTTGTCTATGATGAGGCGCATCCCGAGCAGATGACTTTCACAGTCAGCGGCGGCGTATTTGATGGCTACCAACCTTCGAAGGGGTTCTTCCAAATCACCACCGAGTATCGCGGACCGCGTGACTTCGAGGCAGCCTGGATCAACCCAAACCAGCGTTATGAAGTGAAGCTGCTAGTCGCGCGCCAGGCAGCATCCGGCGAGAAGAGTCCAGCTTCGGAGATTGTGTGCAATGTCAGGAACTCGTATATGGTCCTCGAGGGCGCCGTGCTGACCGATGCCGATGGATACCCGCTTCCCGTGCAGGTGCAGGTCTCTAAGAATTTCGCCAGCGAACACGAGGAGGGGAAGGGGGAGCCCGACACCCCGTACAGCGAGGCATATTTCCCCATTACGGTGAAACCCGATACCCCGTTCGAGGGAAAGCTATACCATCTGTTCGGCAACTGGGGAACTCATCCGCTCAAGCAGATTTCGTCCATCCGCTTCTATCACCACTATTTTCATGCCTCGCTCGGGCCTACGGAGACGTTCTGTTATGTGCCCTTCGAGTTTCCTCGCGACGATGACCGGAACTACCTGTGGGCGGATGTGCGCGGCCTGACGAATACGACATGGCCTGGCCAGCCGCAGCATGACCACGTGTCGGTCGTTGGGGCTTTGCGCTACAAGTCTGGTGGCCGCTGGATCAACAACCTATTGCAGGACACGCGCATCTATCTGACCTCGCCAAACCTTGCCAGTTTCGCACTCGATTATCTGTCGGAAGATGGCAAGATCAAGACCACCCTCGAGATCTTTGAGGCGCCGCAAGACGACGAAGCGCGAAGTTTCGTGAAGATGATTGTGGACGTGCTGGACCCCGTCGAGATTGAAGGCGGCAGCGCGCAGAATCTCCGCTTCATCAATGCCGGCGCATATATCGTGCACACGACGTGGTCGAAGGTGGCCTACACGGCGGCAGATGGCACGACCGCGCGTGTGGATGTGCCAACCACCGGCGCATGGGTCCTCGAAGGCGTGCGCATGGGGAGCCCTTCGAGTTTCGCGGCGGCGTACCCGCACAAGAACGGCAACATGGCCTTTGTCGTCAACCGCGTGAGTGGAATCCTCGGTGGGCAAGAGGTGAATGCCTTCGGGCTGAGCTGCTTTGGCGACAGAGACTGGACGGAACTCTTCCTGACCGCTCCCGGCAATCTCTCGCGGCTCGAGAAGGGCGATCATTTGGAAGCCCACTTCTTCGTGATGCCGTACGGCGGCGCCCACAGCGACTACATCCCGGCGGAGCGCCAATTGCAGGTGTACGGCCCGGGCTTGGCGAAGGTGGACATGGCCCATGGTGACCTGTATCCCGGCTATCCGAGGCGTATGAAAGCGGACTCGCGCGGATTTGCCCAGTTCAAACTGTCGGGTGGAGAAAGCTGGACGCCCATGTTGATAGAAGGTTTTCCAAGTCATCGTGGACTCATGCTCTGGGAGAAGGCGGGGGACCAGTGGCTTTTCCACGATCAGCAAATCTACGGGAATGATTGGTATCAGACGTACCGCGCGAGTGATGGCTCCGTGGGATTTGTGATTGTGGTCAAGCTTCGCCAGGATCAAACACACCAGTATCTCGTGACTCAAGCGCCGAACGCGCATTCCATCCGCCAGCACAATGGTTTTGTTACCATCGAGGGCGGTCCGATGAAGTTTCTCAGCCCAGTGAGGTTTTCCGGTGTTACGAACACACCGCTGGACGACACGGGGCTTTTCGCGTGCAGTGGGGAGGCGAAGCAGGCAACCAGTGAGTAAGGCATAATCATGGCGACGCAGTCGGATCAGGATTCCGCGGGGCGCATCCGGGAACTCGAGTCCCGGGTAGCCGAGTTGACGCGCGAAGTGGACGCGCTGCGCGCGGAACGCCGCGCGCGCGCGCAAACCGGACGCCGCGCCGGGGATCCCAAACCGCCTCCGCCGCCTATCCGCAGGAAACTGTGGCTGGCCCGCGGCCTTCTTTTGCTCATGATGAGCGCCTTGCTGCTCGCCGTCGCACTGGTCGTGCGGCGCGAACTGAGGGACTTCGATTACTCCCAGGACTGGCTGCGTCAATTGGCCTCCGCCAACATGGACTATCGAATTCTTGGCTTGGCCATCCTTGCGGGGCTGGCCTTCATGGCGTATCTGACGCGCCGCTATTTCCTGTTCATGTTTCTTGGGCTGGCGTGCAGCTACGCCACCTACGCGATGCACCTCTCGGGGACTCCGATCACCACGGCCGTATCGGAGGGAGTCCAATTCTGGGGAGGCACGATCTTCCTGGTCTGCTGCTACGTCCTTGCATCCTGGCTGTGCGTGTATGAGTCGCTGCGCCTGGGCAAGGCGCGCCGCAGGGCCGTGCTCGTCTCTCTACTGAATACGCTGACTTTTCTGCCGCTCATGTGGGCGGGCCTTTACCGGCATGCCCCCGAGACGGCATGGCTCGTGTTCGCGCTGCTGGCGGTGCTCTCTGGATTCTTCGCAGTGCTGGCCGAGTCCATCGGGTCGTACCGCAACTACATGTTTCAGCTCCACGCGGCCACTGCTATTCTGCTGATCAATATTGCACTCCAGTCGCTCCTCACGGAAGAGGGGATGCTCATCGCGTTGGCGCTTGAGTGTCTCGTTTTGGCGGCAGTCTACCACCTCAGCGGGATCGTCGTGTTGAAGTTGTTGAACCTCATCGCGTTGCTCGTGACACTGGTGCTTGCGTTGCGTGCCACCAAACTGGGAATGCCCGTGGACCTCGCAGGCATGCCCGTGCGCGCGAACTGGGCCTACGGTCTCTCCACGTGCGGGTTGCTGCTTGTCGCGGCCTACTACTATGGCCGGCACATCCGGGCGCTCGATCCGCAACAGCGCCGTCTCAGTGGCCACTGGTTTCTGGCGGACACCGCGTGGGATGTGTCCTGCACAACCGTGGGCTTGCTCCATTCGGCGGCATCCGCGCTGATCCTTATGGTGCTGACTATCGCGGATTTCGGAGATAAACCTTCGTTGCCGTATCTGCTCGCACTCGAGAGTGTGGGGCTTGCCATCCTCGGAGTCATTGTCCGCACTCCGCAGATGGAGATCAGCGCGGTCATGCTCATCGTGGCTTGCCACGTGAGCTACTACTTCTTCTTGTCCATTGGCAAGCGCGAGTTTTCCGACCAGCCCCATTTCGTGCCGTACACGCTGCTTGTTGTGGGGTACACCTACTTCGGAGCCCACCGCTGGCAGAAGTACCTGCGAAGTCTCCAACAGGGTCACCCCTGGGAGCATTATTTCAGTGTGTCGTTGCCATACCTCGTGGCGACCGGCATGCTGATGACGTTGATGCAACTGCGGCTCGCCCCAATTCCGTTGCCCATGACCCAGGCGGCGTTTGGACTCGCAGTGGTCGTCTTGGGTGCTTTCCTCGCGGATGCCGCCGTCAAGACCGCCGGGGTCGCGGCACTGCTCGTGGGAGCCTACGTGTTTCTTTCCGGCAACGAAGCATGGAGTCCTCACCCAGCCGTGAGCGATACGCAAGGGTGGGGTGCTTCCCTGTTGCTGCTGTTCCTTTTCATCGCGGAGCGCGTGCTGTTCCTCGGGCGCAACGTGGAGCGCGAACGGGCAAGGGCGGAGCGTTTCGGGCGCAGCCTGCTGGTGGCGGTGGCCGTGGCCGTGGGATTCCTCGGACTTCGAGTGTCCGTTCCCGGCGACTCATTGCCTTTGGCGTGGGTGGGGTTCGCCTGCGGATTCACCGTCTTGGGGACCATTCTTCGCGAGAACCGTTATCGATGGGCCGCCGCAGTGGTGATTGGCGCCGCCCTGGCCTGGCATTTCGGTTACGAGCGGGCATCTCTCTACGAAACCGAATCCAAGACTCTGCTCGCTGGCGCGGTGGCGGCATCGCTCCTGCTCATGGTCTCCTGGGGTATCGCCGTTCGGAGGCCTCACATGTCGCGGAAGGCCCCTCCTCCGCCGGTCCAAGGCCCGGCTTCCCATGGATGAGCGGCGCGCCGCGGCGGAAGGGATCTGCGCCGTACTGCGGACCCACGGCCACCGCGCGTTACTCGCGGGTGGCTGTGTGCGCGATATGCTCCTCGGGCATGAAGCCAAGGACTACGATGTAGCGACCGACGCGCGTCCGGAGCGCGTGGAGGCCCTCTTCGAGAAGACCGTAAGCGTGGGCGCCGCCTTCGGCGTTGTGCTCGTCATACTTCCGCAAGGACAGTTTGAAGTTACCACGTTTCGCAGGGACGGTCCTTACCTCGACGGGCGCCACCCTTCCCGTGTCGATTTCCTCGACGAGCGTCAAGACGCGGAACGCCGCGATTTCACGATCAATGCACTGTTCTTCGATCCCGAGTCGCAGGAGATCGTCGACTATGTCGGTGGCCGCAAAGATCTGGAAGCGGGTCTCGTGCGGACCGTCGGCGATCCACGATTGCGATTTACGGAAGATCACCTCCGCCTCCTTCGCGCCGTGCGCTTCGCCGCGCGCCTCGGGTTCGCGCTCGATGCCGGCACACGCGAGGCCATCGTCGCGCTTGCCCCGATGATTCACACCGTCAGCGCCGAGCGCATTCGCGATGAACTGTTGAAGATGCTCACGGAAGGCAGCGCGAAGGCCGCCTTTCAAATGCTGGACGAGACCGGCCTGCTCCCGCAGGTGCTCCCGGAGATCGCCGCGATGAAAGGCGTGGAGCAGCCTGCGGAGTTCCATCCAGAAGGCGACGTCTTTATCCATACCCTGTTGCTGCTCGATTACCTCAAAGAAGCGACGCCGGCGCTGGCCTTGGGCGCTCTGCTCCACGATGTGGGCAAGCCCGTTACGGCTACCGTGTCGGACCGGATTCGCTTCAACAATCACGACAAGATCGGCGCGGAGATGGCAGGGGAGATCTGCCGGCGTTTGCGCATGTCGAACCGTGAAACGGAGCGTGTGGTATGGCTGGTCGATCAACATATGCGCCTGGCCCATGCACCGCAGATGAGGGAGAGTAAGCTGAAACGCTTCGTGCGCGAAGAGGGTTTTCGCGAATTGCTCGAACTGGGCCGACTCGACTGTCTCGCGAGCCACGGGGACCTAAGCACGATCCAGTGGATTGAAGAGTATCTGGATCGACACCCTGCTGAAGAATGCCGGCCCCAGCCGCTATTGACTGGCCGCGACCTCATCGCCCTGGGCTACCGCCCCGGCCCCGCCTTCAAGGAGATGCTGTCTGCGGTCGAAGACGCGCAATTGGAAGGACAAGTGCAGACGCATGAAGAGGCCCTCAATCTCGTGCGCGAGCGCTGGCCCAATGCCTGATTCCAAATCATGCATGTGCCCAAATTTGGAGTGCGGCGGCTTGCCGCTGCTTTGACTGAGCAGGCTTGCCTGCGGCGCTGACAGATGGAATGAGCACCCGCAAGGAGGCATTAAACTGTCTGCAATGCAGCCAGTACCAATGAAGAGCACAGGCGAGGGCGCCTATGCCACACGCGCTTGCCCTGCCGGGAGGAGTTCTTACTTTCATCCGGCCCTCGGTATATCGGCAGAATGGAAAGAGCTCCGAGTACACAAGGGAACGGAGATAGACGCATAACCCAACTCTCACCGTGTTTGCGAGGGTGACAGGCCCGGCGTTCCCAGGGAGACAGCTACCGTTTTGGGGCAGATTCGTCCCTCACCCCGCGATCTGGGTTTGCGTGGGGATGCGGATGGTGAATGCGGACCCCTTGCCCAACTGGCTCTTGACGCTGATGTCGCCGCCGTTCTCGCGGACGATCTTGTCGGAGCACGCGAGACCCAGCCCTGTGCCGCGTGAGCCCTTGGTGCTGTTGAAGGCGCGAAATAGCTGCGGGATGTGTTCCGGCGCGATGCCCACGCCCGTGTCTTTGACCTCTACGTAGTAGGAGGTCTCGTCGGCGTACGTGCGTATCGTCACATCCCCGCCGTGTTCTTCGCACGCGTCGATTGCGTTGCTGACCAGATTGAGCACTGCCCGGTACATGCCCAGGCTATCCAAGGGCAGGGGGCGCACGTCGCCCTTTTCGAGTTTGAGCACGGCCTTGGCCCGCTCCGCCTGCGCGGAAACCGTGTCCCGGATTTCCTCGATGATGAGGTTGAGATCGGTCAGGGTTCTTTCGGCTTTCCGTTCGCGCGAGAAGGTGAGCAGGTTGAGCACAAGGTCTTCAATGCGGTCCACCGAACGCCGGATCAGCGGCCAACCCTTCTGGATGTACTTGATCTCCTGGGTTTCCAGCGCCAAGTCCACAAACTCCGCACCGCCCTTGATGCCTACCAAGATGTTCTTCACACAATGCCCAAGGCCCGCCGTGGCTTGTCCAATGGCCGACAAGCGCTCCTGCTCGACAACCTCCTGGTGGAGGAACGCGTTCTCCACGGCCACTCCCGTGACGCGTCCGATCGCCGTCAGCAGTTTCAGATGGTCGTTCTTGAACGCCATTTCCTCGGATCCGGAGTCCACATAGATCGCTCCGACGATGTCTTCGCGCCCGCACAGGGGTACGCACATGGCTGCGTGAATCCCGTGGGCGACCACGCTCTCCGAAGTTGCGAAGTCCTTTTGCGCATTCAAGGTCAATACGGCGTTCCGCTGTGAGAACACATGATCGATCAACGTCGTGCTGAGTGGGGGACCGCCATTCACGTTTTCCTTGGGCAAGCTGGCCCGCACCTGCGGTTTGGCATCGTGGCTCGCGAGCGTCAGAATGAAGCCGCGCTTGACGGGCAGTGCCTCGAAGATCAGGTCCAGGATACGATCCAGCAAGTCGTCGAGGTCGAAGACTGTCCCCAACAGCTGCGAGGCCTTATACAGAATGACCATCCGGTTGACGTCTGGCTCGCGCAGCATCTTCGCGTACATGACCCCGGCTTTCTCGAATGAGATCAGGGCGCCGGTGTCCGGCTCATCCTTCTTGCGGACAGCCTTGGCGATGCGGAAGGTGTGCGTGCCGACGGTCAACTCGTCGCCCTCGTCCACACGCAACCGGGAAACCTTCTCGCCGTTGACGATGATCCCATTGCGCGCGCCGAGATCCTCGACCTTGAGGCATTTCCCGTCGTGCCAGATGCGGGCGTGCCGCCGGGACACCATGGAATCCGGCAGGACAACGTCGCATTCCGAGGCGCGGCCGATCACTAAACCTTCTGGCCCAATGTGATATGTGCTGACGGGTTTTTCTCCCCGGTGCAAGATGAGTTCGTAGTGCGGCATAAACCTCCCATTTGCAGAGACGCGCCGTCCCCGCACTGACGCAAAGGTCCCCAGTCTGCCCAGCGAATCAAGGCATTTCCCGACAACCAGACGTGCGCCATCTGTAACGTACCATAAATGCAGGCGTTATGAGTGTCGCGTCTACGTGCGCACGCGTGATCCGCCGTCCACCTCGTCGAATACCAATCCGCTGTTGCCAAGCTGAGCATTGCCAGGCAGGGAATACGGCCACTTGTATTCTATCATGTCATTCACGATCCTCGCATGGCAATAAAGCTTGCAGGTGAGAACCACTGATGTTATATTCAGATTATCGTAACCCCGGAAGGGACCTATGAACGTCGCCCAGCTCCTAGATCGGCTCAAGTCCGACCCCCAGATTCGCAAGAACCTGACCGCCTGGAAGACTGTGCCCCCCCGGCCACCCCGCCACGGCGGGTATCCTGATGGGCTGAATCCGCGCCTCGTCGATGCCCTGAAAGCTCGCGGCATTCATGACCTCTATGTCCACCAGACGGAGGCCGTTCAAGCGGTCCTGTCTGGCCGCGACATTTGCATCGTCACGCCGACCGCCTCGGGCAAGACCCTCTGCTACAACATCCCAGTACTGAACAAGCTGATGGAAAACCCGAATGCCCGGGCATTGTACCTTTTCCCGACCAAGGCGCTTTCTCAGGACCAGGTGAACGAATTAAAGACAACTATAGACGACTTAAAGGTAAAGATAGGCACCTATACTTTCGACGGAGATACTCCGGGGTCCGCGCGCAAGGCCATACGAAACGCCGGTCACATCGTGGTCACCAATCCCGACATGCTTCACACGGGCATCCTCCCGCACCACACGATCTGGATGAAGTTGTTCGAGAATCTCGAATTTGTGGTCATCGATGAGCTTCACCATTACCGGGGTGTATTTGGCAGCCATTTGGCCAACGTGATTCGTCGGCTTAAGCGCATCTGCGCCTTCTACGGCGCCAATCCCCGGTTCATCTGTTGCAGTGCGACAATTCAGAACCCCCAGGAGATGGCCGAACGAATCATCGAAAAGCCAGTCCAACTCATCGACAATAACGGGGCGCCAACCGGGGAGCGCCATTTCCTCTTCTACAATCCGCCTGTTGTCAACGCGGAGTTGGGCATCCGCCAGTCTTCAGTGAAGGAGACCAACCGCCTCGCCACGCAGATGCTCTCGCGCGACATCCAGTCCATAATCTTCGCGCGGAGCCGTTTGCGGGTCGAGATCCTCACCACCTACCTGAAAGAAGCTGTGCGCAAGCTGGGCAAGGACCACAACCTCGTGCGGGGGTATCGCGGGGGCTACCTGCCTACGGAGCGGCGTGCCATCGAGAAGGGACTGCGCGACGGCGAGATCATGGCGGTGGTAAGCACGAACGCGCTGGAACTGGGCATCGATATCGGGTCACTGGACGTGTGCATCATGACCGGGTACTCGGGCAGCGTGGCCAGCACGTGGCAGCAGGCCGGCCGGGCGGGACGTCGCTCCGGCACCTCGTTGGTCATCCTGGTAGCGTCGAGCGCCCCCCTGGATCAATACATCATCAACCATCCCGAGTACTTCTTCGAGCAGTCGCCGGAGAGCGCCACGGTGGACCCGAACAATCTCATCATCATGAGTAGTCACCTGAAGTGCGCGGCCTTCGAGATTCCGTTCAAGGATGGCGAGGGGTTTGGGATGGACGCCGCGTCGACTCGCGAGATCCTCGAGTTCCTGGCGGAACAGCGTATTCTCCGGCATGTCAAAGACAAGTGGCACTGGAGCGCCGACACCTACCCGGCGGAGGATATCAGCCTGAGGACGGCCGCCCCCGGAAACGTGGTGATTCTCGACACCTCGCAGAACGGGCGTGTGATCGGCGAGATCGATCTCTTCGCGGCGCCGGTCGAGGTTTATCAGAACGCAATCTACCTTCACCAGAGCGCGCAATACACCATCGATCACCTAGACCTCGAGGACCGTAAGGCGTATGCCCGGCCCGTGGACGTGGATTACTACACGGACGCGCAGATCAAGGTCGACCTCAAGGTCATCGACACGTTCAGAAACGAGCCTGTGGGGGAGGCTGTGAAGCACACGGGCGAGGTGAGTGTGACGTGGTTGCCGAGCATCTACAAGAAGATCAAGTTCGGTACGCACGAAAACGTGGGGTGGGGGGAGATCAGTCTTCCCGAATCCACCATGCACACAACCGGATACTGGATCGACTTCCCCGAGGACGCCGGAAGTCGCCTGGGTCTGAAGCAACAGGAACTCTCGGAAGCACTCCACGGGCTGGCCAACACCCTGCGGCAGGTCGCCCCTGTGCAGGTGCTCTGCGACCCCACGGATATCCGCGCCCTGGGCATGCTTCGCGCGCCGTTTTCGGAGCAACCCGCAATCTACCTTTACGAATCATACCCCGGAGGTGTAGGGTTCAGTGAGAAGCTGTTCACCCATCACCGGCGATTGGTCGAGGCGGCCATTTCCTTGATCGCCGGGTGCACCTGCAAGGAAGGGTGTCCCGGATGTGTGGGGCCTGTGATGGAGGTGGGCGAGCATGGAAAGAATGGCGCGTTGAAGCTGGCGCGGCTTGCGCTCGACAAGCCGGTCGCATCGGAGTCTGTAAGCACTGGAGAATCGTAAGGAGGCCGTATGAAGATCACGATGAGTGTGGACATCGACGCACCCCTCGATCATGTATTCGACCTCGTGGATGACCCGGAAAAGACCAAATTGTGGATGGAAAGCCTGGAGGACACCTTCTTCCTGACGGAGCGCAACCCCGAGAACCCGGTCGGCTCGCGCTTTTCCAGGCGCATTCGTGAAAGCGGACGTGTCGTCGAGTATGAAGGCGAGGTGACCGGCTACACCTATCCCACGTACTTGGCGTTCAACATCGGAAACAAGGATTTCACGATGGCCGTTTCTTACCGGTTCAGTCCGGCAGACCCTGGCACGCGGCTCGACTTCGAATGTGATACGGCGATGCATTCGACCGTCGCCCGAATCATGGAAACCATGTTTGGCTGGATGACGAAATCGATCATCAGAAAGCAGATCACCAAACTCAAGGAAGTCGCCGAGCGCCTTGCTTGAGGCGGTAACGTGTATGCCCGAGATCAACCCAAAGCTGGAGATTCTTCTCGCGAGCCAGCGCATCATGCGCGGCGCAGACTGGATGCAGCGCTTGGACGATTTGCGCAAACAGCGCGAATCGGGCGACTTCGAGATCGACAAGGTCGTGCCGGGGAAGCTTCGCGGCGACGCCGAGTCCGGCTTCTACCTGGTTCAAAATACCTATCCCCTCGACACGCAGCAAGGATCTATCCCGCTGGGCGCGGTCCTCGATGTGAGCGGCGACCACATCGCCCTCAGTGCATCCGATGACGAACTGAAGGAGTTCGATCCACGCAAGGCCCTCTTCGTCGACACGGAAACCAGCGGACTCGCGGGCGGCACGGGCACGGTCGCGTTTCTCGTGGGCGTGGGTTATTTCGTGGAGGAGGGGTTTCGGCTCGACCAGTGTTTCATGCGAGACTACGACGACGAAGAGCCGATGCTTGCGTATCTGGCCGAGGTCTTTCGCGGAAAAGACGCAGTCGTCAGCTACAACGGCAAGAGCTTTGATCTGCCCCTGCTGCGCACGCGCTTCATTCAGAACCGGATTCCGTTCCGGCTCGAAGGCATTCAGCATTTCGACCTGCTGCACGCCGCCCGCCGCATCTGGAAGCGGCGTTTGGGCGCCTGTAATCTCGGCAATGTCGAGCGCACGGTGCTCGGCATCGAACGCCACGGCGACGTGCCCAGCTATGAGATCCCGCAGATGTGGTTCGATTACCTACGCAGCCGCGACGCGCGCCGCCTCGAAGGCGTCTTCTACCACCACCGGATGGACATCCTGTCGCTCGTGACGCTGACGGCATGGATTTCGCAATGCCTGAGCGCGCCCGGCGGCGCGGGGTTTGAACACTCCGAGGACCGGTTGTCCGTGGTGCGCGTGTACTTCCTGCAACGGCGCTACGAAGATGTCCTGGTCCACGGGGAGCGTCTGATCGAGGTACAGGGCCAGGGCGAATTGCGCGCCGAGTGTCTGGAACTCATCGCCCAAGCCGCCAAGCGGCTCGGCGACTGGCAGCGCATGGAGGACATGCTGACCCTCCTCTTGCAGGAGAACCCCAAGAACCTGTTGGCCCGCCTCGAACTGGCCAAGTACTACGAGCACCGCAAGCGCAACCTGCTCGACGCCGAACGCATGTGCGCCGAGGCCGTGGAGTACTTGGAAATGCGCGCCGCCCTGGGCCGTGCCACTGAGTTCGAGGCGGCCCCGCTTACCGCGTTTCAACAGCGCCTCGCGCGCATCCGCCGGAAACTCGGGCGAAACCGCCCCGCCGGCGATGAAGAAGGCCAATAGGCAGCGAGCATCCGGTCCGATAGACTGCGCTCGGAGGGAAGAGACCCCACCCCAGCCTTCCCCACACGCGGGGAGGGAGTAAGATTGAAGACCATGGGCAGGATGCCCATGCCACCTCGGGGCAGCCGGGTACTGCTTCCCATAGTTCGCATAACTCCCATCTTCTTACCCCTGCGCCCGCGACCTTCCTCAATTTGACAGTGCCCGCAAGTGGCCGCTATGATAGCGCCCCTGTCGGGGTGTAGCGCAGCCCGGTTAGCGCGCTTCGTTCGGGACGAAGAGGCCGGAGGTTCAAATCCTCTCACCCCGACCATTTTTGACCTTTCTGGAAGCCGTGACCCACGGCTTCTCGCAGGCGTACGGCGTGTCCACGAACCCTTAACCAGACCCGTGTGATTACATGGTCGAGGAAAAAGGACCATGGATACACCGCCGAAACTCCCTCATCACAGACGCACGCGCAAGCATCTTCTCGGCCGTGAGCGCAATTCGTTCACTGTGTACACCTCCACAGGCCACAAAGAGCAGGGAGTCCGAGCTATTGCATTCCGAGGGCTCCCAGCAGCCAGTACAGGACGAGAAAGACGATGATGGTGCCCAGGAATCCGCCGCCCCATTTCCAGGCACCGATACCTGCGAGACCTCCACGAAGTATACCCATGGTAGTAACTCCTTATGAGGTGCGTTTGATACAAATGCGCGGCGCCTATTTGACCTGCTGTTTCATGAGCGGAAGTGCGAGGACTCCTGCTCCCGCGAGGATGGACGCCACACCGGCCCACACCGGGATGTTGACCGTCTCCTTTTCCGTGATCGTCAGCTCGAGCGGTCCCAACTTGGCTGCTTGAGTTTCCTTGTTGTAGGTGAACCCGCCATACGCCAAGCCCATGATTCCGGCCACAATCAGCACGACCGCGACTATCAAGTATGGTGTCTTCATTCCGTCTACTCCTGTTCCCGGATCTGAGAATCTCGGTCGCCGACGCCTCGGCGTTGCGTAAGGGGATACCCCGTACGGCGTTCAGTGAGATTTCCCCTCTCGGATATCACATCTGCAAGGTCTTCCGTGGCCGCTATACGACACTTCGGCCTTGGAGCAGACGGAACACGATTATGACGAGCGCGATGACGAGGAGCAGGTGAATCAGCCCGCCCATTGTGTAGGACGTGAGCAAACCGAGAAGCCACAGCACGACCAGGATGACAATCAATGTGTACAGCATTGTTTCTTCTCCTGTGTTTGGATGGCAACCTCCGAAGCACACTCCCTGTGCTGATGTCTACCATTGAGAACACCGGACACGCCGCAAACAATCCGCAGCGCGGTTTCATCGCGCTATCTATATGGAGGACAGGAGGTTCGAGCCTTTGCGACGGTGCCACTAGCGTCGACGACCCATGCCTATTTGTTATCCTGCGAGGACGAGCACGGACCGGATGTGGGATGGAAACGGTCGATCAGGCCCCGGTACAGGAAGAGCAGCAAATGGCTTCTCGTTCTCACAACGACACTGAGTCGCCGCAATGGCTCGAACGGTCCTCTACTTATTTCTCGGAGTCGCTCTGCGCACTCCGCGCATCCGCGCTCGTATGAATTGAAGACCATGGGCAGGATGCCCAAGTTACCTCGAATTCGCAGTTCTCAAAATCCGTGTACATCGGTGCGTGTCGGCGACTGTGTTCTGATTGAGAGGTGGTTCTGCCGCCTACTTTCTGCGGGCGATGATCTGCCAATCCTCGTCCGCAGTGTCGAAGGCGAGTTCGAGCGCGTATAGGCCGCGGCCTTGGTGCTGTACGGGAACCGATGTGCGGTCAAGCGTCCATGCCGGGGGCAGGTACACGTACACGTGGCCTCGCAGGCTCGCGGCCCGGTGGATGGTACCGCTCAGCTTGCCTTGGGCCTCGTTCCAGTTAAGGGCCGTGAGTTCGGCTTGGCCTTGTGAGAGGTGGAGGTCGGTGCCGGCAAATTGCGGGCGGTCCAGCAGCGGCCACAGCGCGAACAGGCGCACGGCCTTTCCGGGGACTGCGCTCGTAAATGTGTCCTGGCTGCTCCCCCGGAAATCATCGGTCCAGAATTCGCGCGCGATGTAGGGTGCACCGGACTGCAATCCCATATCGTCCCAGGATACGGAGAAGTTGCGCTCTTCATCGGTGAAGTTGAAGAGAGCGAGCAGTTCCCACTCGAGGCCGCCTGACGTGCAGTGCAGGTGCCACACGTCCGGCATGTCGGATGCGAAGAGGTTCAATGGGCGCGCCGCCTTTGCGAAGCCGGGCATGGTTTGTTGCATGAGGCGGATGCGCTCTTCGGGCAGGATGGTCATGTCGTCGGAGTACATGATGCTCGAGCCCGACAGCGCGAACATCGTCGCGCGGAGGCGGCATTCTTCGGTGCTCCCTTGCGCGCGCACCGACAAGTCGCACGCTTCATGGTTATACAGCCTGCCCTGGATCCAGTACTCGGCGGACGACATGGCAAACACTTCCTTGAGCGTGGGCCAAGTGCTTGTGCCCGCGTCGAGCGTATCGGTGGTGGCGTACACGCCCTCTGCGAGACCGGTGGACAGCAGCGGTGGGGTCTGGCAATAGCGGATGTACGCGGCATCGCCCGCGCCTTCGCGGACGGCCTCCATGGCGCGACGCAGCGGGTCCCATCCGCGCACGTTGGCAGGATCGGCCGGATACAGGTTCTCGCCGGAGCAGCCGGCGATGAAATCGATCTTGTAGTACGAGGCGCCGGCCTGGGTCAGGCGGCTGAACGTGTCCACGATGTAGTCGTACGCACCTTGTTGCGTCGCGTCGATCTGGTACTGCTTCGGATTGGGTGCCCAGTACCACGTCCACGTGACCGCGGGCTTGCCCGATTCGTCCCGCAACATCCAGTCTGGATGCTCTTGGAAGAGACGCGAAGTCTCGGAGACTTCCGTGGGCGCGATCCAGATGCCGAGCTTGAGACCGAGCGCGTGCAGGTCGGCGGCGAGCGCCTCGAGTCCGCCGGGGTAGTCCGCGGTATCGACGTCCCAATCGCCGCAGATGTCGCCGGTTTGCCAGCCGTGATCGAGCAGCATCAGGTCCATGCCGAGATCGCGGAACCGCTCCGCGACTACCTGCGCGTTCGCCATGGTGAACGCGTGGCTGATGGGCAGACGGATGGCGTACCACGAGCACCAGCCGATCGTTGCCGGCGTAAGACGCGGGGGAGTGATGCGCGCGAGCAGGTCGCCGTAGGTTTCGAGGGCGTGCAGGGGATTGGCATCGGTGCGGAGGAGAAGCCAACCGGTCTCGATCCGTTCGCCCGCGGCGAGGCGTCGTCCGTTAAAGCGTGCCACGCCTGTCACGAAAGTCTCCGCGGTATCCGCCGCGTAGCGAATGTGGACAACGGGGCGGTGGGTCTGAGAGGTGACGAAGCCCGCCGTGAACGCTGGACCGGTTGGCAATCCCACGGTGAGCATTCCGCTGCTGTCGGCGTCGAGGACCACTTCCGCGTTGTCCTTCGTGGCCGACAGCGGTTCCATCGTGGGATGACCAGGGCTGTGCTCGACATAGGCGCGGGCTTCGCGTCCGGGCCCCCCGAGGTTGACGGAACTCGACGTCACCAACTCGAAGTCGCCGAGGGAGACCGGCTGGACGGCGCTGTTGACGACTTCGCCCTGTATCGTCACAAGCCCCTGATCCTCGAGGCGCCGCAGACGCAGCGTCACACTGACGGGCAAGTTCTCCGCGCCGAGCGAACACGCCGTTTCGGTAGCCTTGCCGAGGGCGTCCTCGACGGCAGATTCGGTTGGTGAGGCGATTGGCCGCAAGCGATAGGTAGTGTTGTCCACGGCGATCTGGGCCGCCGAATCGGTGACGCTAATACCATCTTCTTGCCACACCGCAGACCACACCCAGTCATCCGCCTTCACCTGAACCTGAACAGTTCCGGCTCCGCTGCGGTCTTCTCCAAACGCGGGCGTCAGCGCGGCCACGCATGCAAGGACAGCAAGTATCAAGGTCCTTGATGAGGTGTCACACGGATGCATCATGGGATGGAGCCCCCCTTTCGCGTTGAATGGCCGCACTGCGTGTTGCCAACAGTATGGAACTTTCTGGCCCGTAGTCTGCGCCGTTTGAAGCACGACACGCAAACGACACAGAACGCGCCGGCAATGAGGCAAAACGCAAGGCGTAGGACGGGCTTGGTTCCCGCCCAACCAAAGAAGGCGGGAACAAATCCCGCCCTACGGAACGTCCTGCCACGTTTGTCGCATTGGCGGCAGTGGGCTTCACATGTCGACAAAGACCTCGAAACCGCCGAAGCACATGCGATTGAAATCGAACGGCATCTCCCCGGGCTTGCACGCCTTTTTCATTCGCGGGTCGGCCATGACTTTTGCATTCACGCTATCGCGGTGCTTGCGCGACTTGTACACGATCCACGAGAACACGACCGTCTCGCCGGGCTTCAATTTCATCATGCGCGGGAAGGGGAGTGCCATCTTGATCTTGAGGTCGTCGCCGACGCACTCGCGGTACTCGAGCGCGCCGTGCTCTCTCCAGATCTTCCCGCCCTTGCGCGACATCCGCCGGTAGGCGTCGAGCTTCTTCCTCGGAACGGGCAACAGGAATCCGTCGATGTATGGCATGTTTATTCTCCTTTGGTAGACGATAACGCAATTGGGAAGGATCATCGTGCCCGTCGTTTGGCTCGAAGAACATCCCCCTCAATCCCCCTTCAAAGGGGAAATTCCGCAATACCATAACAGTGAGTAAATGGATAGCTTTAGGGCAACGCTCGGGCTTCTGGTCCGAAATACACCCGGCCCGAAGGGCCTTCTGAATCCCCCCTTTGAAGGGGGCAGGCCCACAGGGCCGAGGGGGATGTGAGGCCACCAAATGGTCTCCTATTTAGGCTGAGCCGTACTTAGCTCTTCTCTGCGACCATGATCATCCACAGGATGCCGAACTTATCAGTGACCATTCCGAACTTAGGGGAAAAGAAGGTCTGTCCCAGTGGCATCGCCACTTGCCCGCCTTCTGCGAGTGCGTTGAACAAACGGTCCGCTTCGGCGGGGCTGGGGACGGTGATTGACAGGGAGAAGCCCTGGAAGTTCGTGCTTCCCGTGCAATGTCCGTCTGACGCCAGAATCTCGGTCTTGCCAACCCGGAAGCACGCGTGCATCACCTTGTCCGCCATTTCGGGGGTGACCATTTTGGGGTCATGCGGCTCGGGAGATTCTTTGAAACGCATGAGCATCAGGACTTCGGCGCCGAGGCCCTTCATGTAAAACTCGAGCGCCTCATCGCAGCGGCCATCGAAGAACAGATAGGGTTGAACGTACATGCGGGACCCTTTCGCGGTTGTGGCCGTGTTTCCTTTCGTAAGCACGCCCGCGCGCAACGCAACAACCGCGCACGGCGAACCCCGACGGTCTCGTGTAAAGAAGGGCAATCGGACAGCCTCCGTCGTATTGCCCTGCGTTTAGTATACCACCAAGGGAGCGATAGCGAAAGCGAGTGCAGAGCAGGTGAGACGCTTGCGCTACAGTTTCATTGATTCGCGCGGCCCCTATCCTGTAACTTCCTGCCTTGCAAGGCGTAGCAGTAGTCGCAGAGACTCACGGCCATTTCAGCCTCTTGTTGTGCGGGGCTGGACCAAGGCCAGCAACAATAAGTAGAAACCGCAGGCAGGGCAAGCGCGTGTGGCACAGACGCCCTCGGCTGTGTCTTGAAATGCCGTTGCTCCATGGCAAAGGAGTCCATCCTGTGAGGGGAAGCCTTCTGATACTTTCACTGTTTGTCAGTGTTGTCATGCCTCTGGCAGCGCAGGTGGCACCTGAGACGTTCGACTTCCACCCGAATGACCATGTCGTCTTTATCGGCAACGCGCTGCCCGATCGCATGCAACACGACGGCTGGCTCGAAGCTTATCTGCAAAGCGCGAACCCAGGGAAGAATCTCGTTATTCGCAACATGGGGTTCACGGGCGACGAGGTTGCGGACCGGCCGCGCGAGGACGGTTTCCCGAGCGTGGATGAGTGTCTGACGCTCGCAAAGACCTCCGTTCTCTTTGCATTCTTCGGTTACAACGAATCCTTCAACCACGATCCGGAAACATTCAAAACGCAACTTGCCGCCTTCATCGATGAGATGCGCGCGAAGCAATACGATGGCGCCGCGCTGCCTCGGCTTGTGCTGTTCTCGCCCATCGCGCACGAGAACCTCGAATCACCGAACCTGCCGGACGGCGCCGAGAACAACTTGTGGCTGTCCATCTACACGGACGCTATGGCGCGCGTTGCCCATGAGAAGGGAGTTCCCTTTGTGGATCTGTTTGCACCGTCCAAGGCGCTCTACGAGCGGAGCGAAGCACCGCTCACGATCAACGGCGTGCATCTGAACGATGAAGGCAACAAGGCCATCGCTGGCGTGATTGCGGACGCGCTGGGTCAATCCATCGATGAGACAAACATCGAGCTGATCCGCGCGGCGGTGCTCGAGAAGAATTGGTGCTGGTTCAATCGCTACCGCGCGACGGACGGCAACGATGTATGGGGCTCGCGGTCGGTCCTGAAATTTGTCGATGAGCAGACCAACGCGGAAGTCTTGCAGCATGAACTCGTGATGCTGGACATCATGGCGGCCAACCGCGACCGTTGCATCTGGAAGGCCATCGAAGGCGAACGTGTTGCGCCGGATGACAGCAACGTGCCCAACCCGATCCTGGTGAAGACCAACCTCCAGCCCAGCGAGAAGAATGGCCTGGGTGTGTACGTGCCCGCGAGCGAGAGCGTCAACACGTTGACACTCGCGAAAGGGATGAAGGCGAACCTCTTCGCGTCCGAGGAGATGTTTCGGGATCTGGTGAATCCGGTTCAGATGGACGTTGACACGAAAGGCCGGCTCTGGGTGGCAGCGTGGCAGACCTACCCCAAGTGGCAGCCCGACCGCGAAATGCTCGACCGGCTGCTCATCCTGCCGGATGAGAATCGTGATGGCGTCGCGGACAAGGCCATCACCTTTGCCTACGTGCACAACCCCACGGCATTCACCTTCTGGAACGGCGGCGTGCTTGTCGCGTCCGCGCCCAATATCTGGTTTCTGAAGGACACCGATGGCGACGACAAGGCCGATGTGAAGGAACTGATCCTCGGCGGACTCGACTCCGCGGACACGCACCATTCGCCCAACGGGTTCGACTACGGTCCGGACGGCTACATCTACTACCAACGCGGCGTGTTCAATGTAAGCAACGTGGAGACTCCTTGGCGGTCGGCGCAGTTGGCCCACGGCCGCACGGGTATGTACCGTTTCAATCCGCGCACGTTCCGCTTCAGCTACCACGCGGAGAATTCGCCGAACCCGCACGGCGGCGACTTCGACTACTGGGGCTACCACTTCGCGACCGACGCGACCTCGGGCCGCGCATTCCAGGTGCTCATGGACGGCGAAGGCGGATTCACGATGAACGAGATGTTCGAGAAGACCGTGCGCCCGGTGCCGTCGAGCGGCATCGTGTCGAGCATGCATTTCCCTGACGAGATGCAAGGCAACTTCATCATCCTGAACGTCATCGGTTTCCTAGGCATCAAGCAGTACCGGCTCGACAACAACGACGGGCTCGTCCGCGGCACCGAGGTGGAAGACCTGCTCGTGTCGAGCGACCCCAACTTCCGGCCCTCGGACTTCAAATTTGGTGAGGACGGCGCACTCTACGTGGCAGACTGGGCCAACGCGCTCATCGGCCATATGCAACACAACATCCGCGACCCAAGCCGCGATCACGAACACGGCCGCATCTATCGCATCACCGTTGAGGGACGCCCCATGCAGGAGCCCATCGCGATCGACGGCCAGCCTATCGAGGCGTTGCTGGAGGTACTGAAGCATCCCACGGATGGCGTGCGCCTGCGTGCGCGGATCGAACTGAGCGAGCGGAAGACCGAAGAGGTCATCGCGGCGGTGGGGAAGTGGATACAGCAGTTCGACCCGGCGAAACCGGAAGACGCGCATCATTTGCTGGAAGCGTTGTGGCTGCACGAGCAGCACAACGTTGTGAACGAAGGGCTGCTGACGCTGTTGCTGAATTCGCCGGAGCCGCACGCGCGGCGCGCGGCCGAGCGCGTGAAGTACATGTGGGGGATCGAAGGACAACTCGTCGAGGCCGCCAGCGTGCATACCGCGCAGATGCGCCATTCAGACGAGGATGTCTTCTTCTACTTCGGCGATCAGCCCGCCTCGCCTGAGCCCGAGCTAGTCGACGGCACGATGGTCATTCACATCCAGACCTTGCGGGAGCAGATGCGTTACGACCGCGCGAGCTTCGGGGTCGCGCCTGGAATGCCGGTGAGACTCGTCTTTGAAAATCCCGACGCGATGGACCACAACCTCGTCATCACGCAGCCCGGCGCGAAGACGGAAGTCGCCATGGCCGCGATGATGCTCGGCGCGGACGGTATCAAGCAGGACTGGCTGCCGGACAACCGCAAGATTCTCTTCGCCACGAAGTTGCTGTCCATGGGCGAGTCCGAGACCCTCGAATTCACCGCGCCCACGGAACCCGGCGCGTACGACTACGTGTGCACGTATCCCGGACACTTCATGCTCATGAACGGCATCATGCAGGTGACCGATGACCCGATGAAGTGGATGGCGGAGAACAAAGACGCGGGGCAAGGGACCGGGCGGGCGTTTGTGCGCGAATGGACCGTCGCCGATCTCGCGGGCGACCTCGGCCAGATCGAGAGCGGGCGCGACCTCGAACGCGGCCGCGCCGTGTTCCAGGACGCGTCCTGCGTGACGTGCCACGAACCCAGCGTCCACGGCGGCCGTATCGGCCCCGACCTCGCGGGGGTCGCGGAACGCTTCGACCCCGCCGCCCTCCTCACGGAACTGCTCGACCCGTCCAAGGTCATCAACGAGAAGTTCAAATCCTGGGAAATTCAGATCGAAACCGAAGACGTCTTCGACGAAAGCACCCTCCACGGCCTCATCGTCGAGGAAACGCCCGAGTCCCTCCGCATCGTCACCAACCCCCTCGTCGACCCCGTCGGCACCACCATCCCCCGCACCAAGATCAAGGGAATGAAACCCGCCCCGCTCTCCACCATGCCCACGGGCGTGCTTAACAGTTTTGAGAAAGAGGAGATTCTGGATCTGATGGCGTACCTGAGGTCGGTGCCGACTCCGAAGTCGGAGTGACCTTTTGGAGTGCGGCGGCTTGCCGCTGCTTTGACTGAGCAGGCTTGCCTGCGACGACACCAAGAAGATCTCACGCGAATGCGATGACGACGCCCATACTCATCTCGTTTCCCCGTGGTGACAGTTCCTCTGCTTCACAGATAACCACGGGGGCACGGGGAACACGGGGGAAAGGTACTTTCGCACCAGCGCGGTAGAGGGACGGACGCTATGAATCCGACCTTGAGTTTCAATGGCTCACGGCACAACCGTGAGCGTCTTCGTTCGCGTGTTTCCTCCGAAGCTCACTGCGACGGTTCCCGTGGTTCGGGAGGCGACGGAGGAGGTCTCGATTATGAAGCTCACACTCCTCGCCCCTTCGGGGATGGTGGCGGTGGGGCCGGAGACGCTCGCGATGCCGTCCAATCCCTCGATGTTGATAGTGATGTCGAGGGGGCAGGGGGCGGCGGCGTCGAGCGAGGCCGTTGCGGTGACGGTTGATCCGCCGTGCACGGTGCTGCGCGAGAGGGTCAGCTTGTTCAAGACCGCGGGGACCAGCAGGTACGCCGCGCGTTGCAGGGTGGCCCCGTTCATCCAATAGCCCGCGCCGACGATGCACCCGTTGTTGCTGATGTCCGCGGCGCCGTCGAGATACTCCCATTCGGTGCCGCTTGGGATGCAATCGTTGAGGTCGTAGAGATGGCTGCCCTTCCACAGGACCGCGTGGGAGATGGCGCCCGCGTACGCGGCGGTCCCAACTATCGTTCCGGATGAATTGATGGCGGAGGCGACGCTGCAGAACGCGAAATCGTCGGTGATGCAATAGCCGAGCGAACCGAGGCCGTGCATCCCGCCGGAGGCGGTCCATTTGAAGGCGCAGTACTCGTCGCTGCCGTTGGCGGCGTAGCCCACGACGGTGTTGGTGAGGTTGAGCCCCGTGGCGATGGACCCGGTGCCGCCCAACCCGCTCGGGACGGTGTCCATGGTGCCGTCGTCGTACCAGATGCGGCCTTCGGGCGGGTTTGGCGTGCCGATGTTGGCTTCGTCGTGCAGCGCGCCGACGACCGCGCTGGCCTCGCTGATGGCGGTGGCGAAGGTGTCGGCTTCCGCGCCGGGGATGACCTGCATGCCGCCGGTATCCGTCCAGATGAAGGCGCGGCGGGTGGCATCGGTGTAGCCCGTGTGGCCGACCGCCTCGCCCAGGTTGTTGACGTCCATGGCGGCGCTGTAACCCACGCCGAGCGCGCCCAGATCCTCGATGCCGCCGGACTCGGTCCAGTGGATTGCGTGCGTCCACCCGTCGGCGTTGCTCGCGTAGCCGGCGACGTCGGTACTGTCGTTGATCCCCGTCGCCGATCCATAGTGGCCGCCAAGCGTGGGGAGTTCCGTGAGTTTCGGCGTGTGGTCCGGCCGCCAGACGAATCCACGCCACTCGTCCGGCGCGATCAAGACTTGGCCGACGACCTCGCCGTGTTCGTTCAGCGATTCACCCGCGCTGGCGCGATCGTCCAGGCGGATGATTGAGTACTTCGGAGGCGAGGCGACCGGGCATCCGCTGGTCAATAGACAACAGCCCAAAATGCCGATGACGAAGAGTGTGTTGACCGTGACAGGTCCCCTGGTTAGCGCGTAGAACGGAGTCATGATGTTGCCCTCACTTGTCTGCACGAGCGTGCGCAAGCGTCTGGACTGAAACGCCGCCTAATGCAACGACGGAAGAAACCCCATCCCCTCCACATCCCCCCTGGAACATACTACCAGAGTTCCCGGTTTTTGTGACGCACGCCGGGAATCCCGAGCAGGGCAATCGCATTAAACCTGCGAAACCTACATGAAGGGGACCCATGTGCCCCAACGGGCCTCAGTACTCACTTCCCAAACATTCTGCGGGGAAATGTCAGGCGAGTTGTCAAGCCACTGGCAGTGCAAAGAGGCTACCCGACTGCCGCAGAATTTGGACGACGACGTCGCGTCATGCGCTTATGGCCTGAAAGGCCAAAATACTTAAAGCCCAGGGTTGGCCGTAGCGGCAGCGAAGGCCTACCCTGGGTATCGGGATGCACATTCTTACTACCCTGGAAGGGTTGCATAGCCGTCGAGTCGCCATTCCCAAATGCGCCGTTCATCAGATTGAACCGTGAGCTATGCACCCCTTACAGGGGATTCATCTGGAACGTGCTGACCCTGGGTAGTCCCGCCGTTTCGGCGGGCCAACCCAGGGCTGCGAGTATCTAGGCCTTTCAGGCCATCGCGGCGGCTCAACGCCGCCGAGTCACAGCGATCTCACTCTGGCTCAACTCACTCTGAATCACCGCGATAGATCCCAAAGAGAGGCGTACCAGCCAGACTTTGTGAGGGTAACGGAACGGGCAGATTCAGTGCGATTGCCCCGGGAATCCGGAGAAGAGCTTGACCGAGGGCGACTGTGCCACACGCGCTTGCCATGCCCCCGTGATCGATCAGCGGTGCGCGGCGTCGCGGATGGTGCGGCGGGCCACGTCAGCGAGGTAGAGCGTCAGGGCGACGGTGATGAGGAGGCCCGCAACGTACAACACCCACTCCGCGGGACTCCGCGACGCCTCTTCCGCTTCGAGCTTGGCGAGGCTACCCGCGAGGGAACCGGCGTAGACGTAGAGTATGGTGCCTGGGAGCATCCCCAGCCACGACGCGAGTACATACTGCACGAGCGAGATGCGCGTGAGCCCCAGGGCATAGTTGATGACCGTCCACGGGAACACGGGACTTAGCCGGAGCAGGACCACGATCTTCCAGCCGCGCTGCGCGATGGCCTCGTCGAACGCCTTAAGGCGCCTGCTTGCCGCGAGCCGTGCGGCGACCACGTCGCGCGCGAGATAGCGCGCAATGAGGAAGGCCGCGGTCGCGCCGAGTGTTTCCGCGATGGAAACCACGATAGTGCCCGTGAGCACGCCGAAGAGCGCGCCCGCGCCCACCGTCAGAATGAAGCCCGGCAGGACCAGCACGCAGAACAGGACGTACACGATGCCGAAGGCCACCGGGGCGGCCGGGCCGAGGCTGCCGATCCAAGCCAGCATCTGTTGCGACCAGGCGGACAGCGGCAGCAGCATACCTGCCGCCAGCAGGGCCAGGATCGCTGCGCACAGCCCGACAACCCGCGCCGTGGGCCCGTGCGCTTTGCCCGAATGGCAATCGCTTGCATCGCGGATCACATCGTTCGTCTTCATGCCACTCCAACTACTGCCGGGCCGCGTTCAAACCTCTGGGCTCACCGTTTATGCCCCCCCGCATACCGTTAGCGTGCCGGGATTTGGCCCGTCTCCCCCGCGGTGATCCTTCTACACGTCCCCCTCGATATGTTACAATTTCTTCGGTCGACGCTGTGGCAAATGGATCTTATCAGAGTGCCGAACTCTGACCACACGTCTGAGGTGTAAGGAGGTCGATCATGAAGTCCATCGTGCGCACACTCGCTTGGGGGCTTGCGCTGCTCATTGTGGCAGGTGGTTTTGTAGGGTGCAATACCGTGCGGGGTATGGGCAAGGACATCCAGGCCGGCGGCAAGGCGGTGGAACGGGCGGCCCAGTAATTAAACTACCCCGAAGTGATTGCGCCGGGAATCCCGCTCACCAATGCGTGCGACGCGGAGCGTTTTCCCGGCGTTTTGTGTTCCGCCGGTTGATTCCACTGCTTGAAATCCCGGGTGGCACACTGCATGATCAGCCCATACCTTGTGGCCGCCCCTGGAATGTCTAGCGGGCTGCCACGACTTGGGGAAAGAACCGCAATACCTTGGAGAGTGGCAGATGAGTGACGTCGGAATGGGGATCATCGGATGCGGCGCGATCGCGCCGATTCATGCGCAGAGTATTGTGGACATCCAGGACGCGAAACTGGTCGCGGTGTCGGATGTCGTGGAAGAAAGCGCGCGAAAGCTCACGGAGCGGTTTCCCGCGGCTGTCTATACCGACTATCACGAACTGCTCAAGCGGGACGATATCCAGGCGGTGAGCCTGTGCGTGCCGAGCGGCATGCGCGCGGAGATTGCCGAAGCCTGCGCGAAAGCGGGCAAACACATCCTCGCGGAGAAGCCGTTGGAAGTGAATTCGGAGCGCATCGATCGCGTGATTAAGGCTGTGGACGCCGCGGGCGTACGGCTTGGGTGCATCTTCCAGTATCGCTTCGCCGATGGGCCGGCGCAGATTCGCAAGGCACTCGACAGCGGCCGCTTCGGGCGTCTCGTCCTCGGCGATGCCTACATCAAGTGGTACCGCTCGCAGGAGTATTACAACAGCGGCGCCTGGCGCGGCACGCGCAAGCTCGACGGCGGCGGCTGCCTCATGAATCAGGGCATCCACCAGATCGACCTGCTGCTGTGGTTCTTCGGACCCGTCAAGACGGTCACGGCGCAGACGGCACTTGTCGGTCACACCGGCATCGAGGTCGAAGACCTCGCCTGCGCCATGCTCACCTTTGAGAATGGGGCCATGGGCGTGGTCGAAGGCAGCACGGCGATCTGGCCGGGCCATCCTGCGCGCGTCGAGGTGCACGGCACGGAAGGCAGCGCCGTCCTGGAAGACGGCGAGTTGAAGTCGTGGTCCTTCAAGACTGAAGCGCCGGAAGATGCCGCCGTGCTTTCCGGCATGAAGGGCGCCGTGCTGGGTTCCGGCGCGAGCGACCCCATCAGCAGCCTCAAGCATGAGGGGCACCGCAGACAGATCGAGGACTTCATTCACGCGTTGCGCGATAACCGCGAACCCGCCATCGACGGCCGGGAAGGCCGGCGTTCGGTCGAGCTTATCGAAGCGATCTACCGTTCCGCAGAGTCCGGAAAGACGGTGACGCTGTAGGGCTTGAGCGGGAATAGCGGGCGCGTTTGCGGTTTGTTTTCCCCGCTTTGCGAACCGTGCCTCGTGCTCGAGGGCTCTTGCTGATGAGATCTGAGATCTGAGATCTCAAATTTCAGATCTCAGATTTTGGTCTTCAGATGTGCGTGCGACGTGGTGCGGAACGTGGACATGGTCCAGGTGGGTGATCTGTCTCGCCCGTTTGCGGTTCGGCGCGAACGAGGCCGTCCGATGCCGCTTGCCTGAGTCGATTCCCGTGTTCTCAAGCGACGGAGCTTTCGATGGCTTTTTGCCCGCCTATGGGCGTTCTGCTATTATTGTAACGAGCGCCGTCCGCACGGGCCCCTTGCACTGTGCCACGAAGGGCGCTGGCTTCCGACTTTCCTGGAGACCCCTTTCGATGCAGAAATTGCTGACCCTCTTGACCGTCGCCGCCCTTTGTGTGGGCGTTGCATATTCCCAGGAGACTGCGGCCACAGATGTCGTGGCGCGTATCGGCGATAAGGAGACCGTGACCAAGGCCGAGTTCGAACGGGCCTTGTCTTCCATTCTTCAGGCGCGCATGGCGCAGGCGAAGCGTGCGGGCGTGAGCGACGCTCAAATTGGCGCACTCGGCAATGTCAGCCATGAGGAGAAGTTGAAGCTCATCGACACGATGGTGGACAGCAAGATTCTCTTCATGATGGCGCGGGACGCGGGCATCCAAGTCACCGATGAAGAGGTGATGGCTGAAATCGACAAGAACAAGGCCGGCCTTCCTCCGAGCATGACGTTCGAAGACTTCATGAAGCGCCAAGGCGTGACCTTGGACGATGTGAAGACCATGACCCGAATGCGGCTCATGGCCCAGGAGTTCGGCCGCGACAAGGTGAAGGATATTGCGGTTTCGGACGAAGAAGCGGCCAAGGAATATGAAAACCTCAAGACGCGCGGCTTGTTTGATTCCGCCGATATCGCCCATATCCTGATTCGCGTGCAGGGCACCGACCCCGCCTCGTGGGACGCGGCCAAGTCGAAGATCGACGCCGCCTACGATCGCCTCAAGAAAGGCGAGGACTTCGCGGTTGTCGCCAAGGAAGTCTCCGAAGACGACAAGACAAAGGAAAACGGCGGCGTCATCAATGGCGTGATGCGCGGGATACTGGGCCCCGAGTTCGACGAGCGCATGTTTTCGCTCCCAGCCGGGCAGCTTTCGGAGCCGTTCAAGTCGCGCGTGGGCTGGCACATTCTCAAGGTGAACAACAAGGGTGTCGCTCCTTTCGAGGGGACCCTGAAAGAGCGCTTGACAGCGACCATTCTCAAAGGCAGGCAACAGGAAGTTCTCGGCAAGCTGGTCAGCGAAGCGCGTTCGAAGCTGAATATCCAAATCTCCCTGCCGCCCGACGCTCCGGCGCCTGCCGCTGTGCCGCCCGTGTTGGAAGGTGCCGTGTGACTGCCGCTTGGTATGCGGGGACGCAACCGCGCATAGCGGGCGAGTAGACCACATGGCTCGCGTGTCCAAGACCTGTGGGCTCGCGTGATGCGCACGCGGCGTCTGGCGTGGACGATCACGATCACCGCGTTGTTGGTGCTCGCAGGAATCTTGTCCTACTCCATGATGCGCGGTTTTGGCGCGCAGGTGTTTCCCGGCATCCTTCGCCCATCGGATAGCCGCGTCGGTCTAGCGCTCTCGGGCCAACGCACGTTATCCTGCGAAGCCTCCTTGAATGTTTCACAGGATCCCGCCGGGGCCGCACCCACTCTTGCGGTGGAAGTCACGTTGACCGTGGAATCCACCGCGGATTCGCGTGATACCTTCTGCTTCCTTTTGAATCAGGGTCTGCGCATCGAAGAGGTTGCAGTCGATAACGAGCGCGCGCGCTGGTCGCGTTCGGGGAACCTCCTGCGCGTCACATGCACGGACGAAGTGGCGCCAGGAGAGCGCGCGACGGTGCACCTGCAGTACGGTGGCGTTCCAGACGCTTCCGCTTACGAACAAGGCTGGATCGCGCAGGATGGCGTGTGTCTTCCGATGCTCAGTCTCTGGCTGCCGCTCGACCTGAGCAGCTTCTTCCTGTTTCGCTGTCAGGCAACGCTTCCGGACGATTGGGTACCTGTTGTCGCTGGCGACGTCCAGACTATGGATACCGAGGATGGCCGCAAAACCTTCGCATGGGAAGTGAAGAGGCCGATCCTGGGGGCGAGTTTCGCCGCGGGCAACTACGCGGTCCAGGAGCGCACGCATGGCGCGGTCCGCTGCAAGCTCTTCATGACGGACGATGCGGAAGTTGATACCTCATCGATACTCGACACTGTGGGAAGCTCGTATAGCTATCTGCGGGCGCTCTACGGCTCCGACGGTTTCGACACGATGACCATCCTTGTCGATCCGCGTGTATCTGCGCCCTGCAACGGATGCAATTCCGTGGTCATGCTGCCTGAAACGCTTCCAGCGGACTCGAGAGAACAGTTCACATACCTGGCGCGCGAGGTCGCCCGGAACTGGTGGGGCGCCACCGTTACGGGCCGTTGGTTCCCTCAGCAACCCGAAGCAGCTACGTGGTTGATAGATGGCTTCGCGGAGTACAGCGCCTGGGTTGCCTTGCGCGGATTGAAGGGCCGCGACGCGTTTCTGCGCTTCATCGAGACTCGCCAGTGTCCACCAAGCATTGACTTCCCCATGAAGACCATCTCGATGCCAGACCGCTACCAGCAAGCAATTCCGGGCACGGCAGCGGATCCTGGCTATCGACTCGTGCGGCAAGCGTATACGGTGAGCGTCATTCATGATCGCATGGGCCGGCAGCGGTTTGAAGGCGCACTCGCAAATTTGCTCAAGATTCATCGCTATACTGCGTTGTCCTACGCGGCCATTCTTCAGGAGATGGAACTCGCAGGAGAAGTAGACCTCCGTGAGTTCTTCCGCCTGTGGTTCGAACGCGCGGGTACCTTCGACTATTCAGTTGCGGATGTCCTGCAGGATGGTGAGAGTCTGCGCGTGAAGCTGGACAACCCCGGCGATATTCCGTTCCAAGGAAAGGTTGTAATTGCGCTAGTGTCGGGCGCCACTGTTTCCACGCATGAGTTCGACGCGGGACCAGATGGAGGGTCGTTTCTTGTCCCGGTGTCGAGCCCGGTGGAACGCGTAATCCTCGATCCCGAGTTCCGCACACCCGATATGCTACGTGCCAACAACATCTGGCCGCGCACCCGTTGGCCACGAAACGTCAGCGCGTCGCCTTCGGGACAACTCGCCATCGCCGCCGCCGAAGAGTGGTGCGAGGAGGGCGCGAACCTCCTGGCGACTACAGCAGACGAGGCGGGATCATTCCTGCGCGTGGATCTGCCGGGTGCGTTAGCAGCCACGCCGCTATGGTCGCGCGATGGGCGTCTCTTGCTTGCCGTCGGCGAAAGTTCCTTCGTGTGGTCAAATGAGACCGGTGTTCGGGCAGTGGAGGCGTCTTCATTGATGCCGGCCGGCTGGATTCGCGACGGCTTGTTGTTCGCATCGAGACAACCACCGGGTTCCTGGTGGATTGTGAAAGTGGGGGAGAGGCCGGTGCGCGTGGCGGCGTGCTCGACCGTACCCACCGCGCTGAGCGCGCGTGCGGATAAGGAGTACGGGCGCGTCGCATACATCGATTCTGATCGGCGTGTCCTCGTGGAATCACTGAATGCAAAGGACGCGAAGTCTATCGTTCTGGGACGCGCTGCCAACGGAAACGTTGCATGGACCGCCGCTAGCGATGCGGTCGTGTTCATGACGGAATCCAACGAGTTGGTACGCTGCCCCGCGGATGGCTCGCCGTCGGAATCGCTGCTGCAACTGAGCCATCCCGTGACACACTACGAAGTCGCTTCAGACGCGACCTACGTGGCGTGGACAAGTTTCGATCACAGGCTCCGGTGCTGTGCCATCAGCCCCCCAATGCCCATCGAAGTCCCGCTACCCGGAGAGCCCGTCGCCTTCTCGTGGGGGAACGACGACACCCTGATCGTGCTCGCGGCGGAAACTCTGCCTGACTTGCCCCTGCGCTGCTACGGCCGCAACAGCCTCTGGCGGTACACGCCCGCGACAAAGGCGCTGGAACGCATCGCGATTGATCTCACGCGGGTATTCTAGTGGCAAGAAACCACGTGAGTGCCAGTGTCAGCTGGCAGTGTTCGCCCCGGCGGCGTGCCGCGGGCCGAGCGAAGCGGAAGGGCCAGCTCCAGCATGTCAGCACGGGAGGTATCGGTTTCCGAATCCGCGCGAATCACTTGCTGTGCACCGATCTCCTTCCGGAATCGACCATCTTGAGCACATAAGTTGTGTTGATTTGCGAAGTCTTCTGCAATGTCGAGAATTGGAGGATACCGTCTCCCACGTACTTCAAATCGAAGTGTATCACCAACAAGGCACTTTCTCCTGGAGCCAGACTGTATGTGTCTCCAGCGGTTGAGACTCTGTTCCTTTCCACCGATACGCTTTGTGCCAGCGATGCGCCTGATTCTCCCGCCGTTTCGTGGTTTGTGAACTTGAGACTGCGCCGGAAGTCCTTCTCGTGTCTGAATAGCGCGAAGGAATCCTTGGATATGGTGTGAGTGTGTTCGCTTTCGTTCCTGAAATTAATGTAGACCGAGATTCCCGGACGTGCCCCTACTCGATTCGCAAGATACGGAGTGACAATCAACCCATTATTATCCACCTGAACAGTCCTGTACTCTGCGGGGCAATAGAACAGAAGGTCGTCATCGGGAAGAACGAAGGCAAGGGCATAGTCGCGCCGCTTCAGGACCATGGCTTGACTATCATCGGACGTGACTCCGGACGATTCCGGCATCAGCTCAAGGAACTCATAAAGCTGGTACGAGGAGGGAATGCAGCGCGCGTTCAGGACAGCACAAAGCAGAAGCGTGAACAGGGTTACCCTTCGCATTCTGGTGTCACCTCCACAATGATAATACGCAAAGTAGGGCAAATGGTTGCATCTGTGTATCGAACCTGAGTGCGGCCTGGCATTGCCGGGATCACCCGCGCTTCTGAATGAATCGCGCGAGGGGCCCGGCTTGTCGCACCAGCGAGAGTGCGAATGCAAGTGCCGCTATGGTGCCTATTAATGTCGCGACGGAGTAAACCCTTGGGTGTCTTGCCTCCCAAGCGAAGTACATCACGAGACCTGCGGTATGAATTAAGAAATAGACGCCGACCAGGCTGACCACAACAGTCAGAGTAGAAAGTGGCGTTTGCATTGTTTCTGTTTCTTCCTCGCGCCAGAAAGCTCGTGTGATTGTGTGCGTTCTGAACACGCAAAGATATCCCAGGGCAGCGTAGCTCAGGTTCACGAAAAGGCTGGCGGCCCATGCAACAAGAGGAAGATCAAGAGTTAGAAGGAGCGGAACAGTCTGTGACAGCATCGCGACGACGGCGTAAGCAAGGCAGTAAAGGCCAAATCCTTTAAGCGTCGCGTCACGAATCAAGTGAATGTCCGTAGTCATAGGCTGGGCATCTCCTCGTCAGATTGAGGAACAGGCCGAAAGAGCCGGAACGGCGCGTCCGGCCAACGGACGCATACGATGGAAAGCAACAGCATGACACCGCTGCGAAGAGTATTGATGATGGTGAAGTCAGATGTAAACGACGGGTCGCGGCGAAACCCCGGCAACCACTGCCAAATGACAGAAGCGAGATCCGCAATCGACCAAATAAGGAAATACACTCCAATCAAGCGCACCCAGAATTCCGCCGTGGCGATTCTCGGAGCGGACAGCGATTCCAAATCAGTCTCGCTGTCCCGCCAGATTAGACCAAGAAGATACTGCGTCCGGAAGAGCAGAAAGTATGTAGCCAGCAGATAGAAGACTGTTACCGCAACCTCCGACCACATTTCACTCGCGGCATTTCCGGGGTACGTGCTGCCGTTCACGAGTGTTGCCAGATGGGCGGCACGCGCAACGTTCAATACAAGTTTCAGGACGCAGATGAGCCCCAGAATCTTCAGCGCCAAATCCCGCACCTGGTGGATTGTGATATTCATCGTCGTGGCCTCCCCGCGCTTCGTGCTTCCCCCAATTGCGTCCGGTCCGTTGCGGTCTAGAGATGCGGCTGACTTGCTGCGGACCGCGACCATAGTCGATTCAACTGTAGTATAGTTTAGTAGGAGGAATTGCGCAATGCCATTCTCAGTATGTCCGTGCAAATGCATGCTTCGGTATGCGCGCGGTATGGCTTCGTGTGCGCGTGGCCGCGGAACACGCGGGCAAACGCCCTGAGCAGAGAGGGGCTTGAGCAAGGAAACTGCGGCGAGAGATTTCTCAGCGCATCGCTTCGTGCCGCAGGCAAGCCTGCTTCGTCAAAGCAGAGGCTAGCCTCCGCACTCCACAGGGAAAGCCGCCAATCCGCCTACCGCACCGGTGCGTTTCGTGCCTTTCGTGTGTTTCGTGGTGAATCCGTCTCTGCGGACTGTGCTCCCGTCCTCAGCGCGAGAACGAATACACCCGATCCGGGTCGTGCACGGAGAGATACAGCTTCCAGTTGAGCCCGAAGTTCTCCACCTTCACGAGGATCGTGTTTGCCCCCGCGTGCACGGGAACCGTGACCTCGGCATCGTGCTTGGAGCCTCTGCGAGGTCCATGCTCGGAGTACACGAGGTTACCGTTCACCCACATGCGCGCGCCATCGTTGCTCCCGATACCCAGGCGCGCTTCCCCATCCTTGGGCGCGGTAAGTGTGCAACGGGCGTAGGCCACAACGTTGTCCGTTGTGTTAAACGTGGTGCGCAGATTCAGGAGACCCGAGATATCGCCGTCGGCCGCGCGCCACGATGATGGGCCATCGACCGTCTCAAACGTCGCGCCCATTTCCTGCATGGTCTCCGGCGGGTACACACGCTCGAAGCCAGGTGCCATCGCGAGGTCGTCATCCGGGTTTGGCTCTAGCGCGAAGGGACCGGCCACAAACCACTGTTGATTGAAACGCCAAGGCTCGTTCTTGTCGGGCGCGTCCCCGAGGTTGGGGATGTTGTGCAGACCGTAGGGAGACAGGAGATAGCCTTGCATTGCGACGGGCATTGCCTCGCGCCGATCTTCGGCAAAGGTCATCACCGTGGCCAGAAGCCCGCGGCAGCGGCGGAAGGTCTCGCGCCACGCGAGGAACGCTTCGCGCGAGCCACCCTTTGCGGCCATCGCCGCGCATCGCTCCTGCGTGCGCATCGTCTCCAAGACCGCCGCTTCCGATTCGTACAGGTTGTCCAGACCGAGTTGCCACACGACGCCGCACACCTTACGCGTCTGCGCGGCTGACGCCGTGAGCATGAGTTCCTTCATTTGATCAGGAATTGCGGCCGCGCCCGCGCGAAGGGTTTGCTCGGCCAAGGCACTTGGATTCACGAGCAGAAAGCCTGCAAGTTCGAAACGCGGCAACGTGATGTCGATAGTCCCGGCATCCTTGCCAGCGGCGACGGCACATTCAATTACGTCTGGCGTGGCGAGCAACAGCGCCTTTGGGATCTCGCCACCGGTCCACGGACAGGTGATCGTGACGTTCTCAATGACGCCCTCGTCGACGTAGCGCTGATAGAACGGTTTGAAGAGTGCCGCGGAGATGACGGCGGAGTCCCGATACTTGAATGCCGTGGCGTTTAGATCCGGATTTGATGTCGGCAGGTTGAACGACGGCGTGCCTGCCGCAAGATGATCGGTGAATAGCCGCGCTTCGCGGCACGTCAACGCCACCTCCGCGGCCAGCTCCGGCAGACGGTGCAATTCATGATGCGCGAAGAACAACAGCCCACGAACGCCGCGGTTGATTGCGGCGTGCGCAAGCAAGCGCACCTGCTCCGGATCGGGCACGGGTCCCGGGCCTTCCGCGCCGACGCCGAGAAGTTCGCCGGTGCGTCCCCACATGAAGTTCTGCACCCAGGTCCAGAGCGGATCGCCCACAAAGGTGCGCTGCTTGTCGAAGAACTCCAAGTACTCGCCATAGGTATCGTCGGGAATCGGATACGTATACTGGCAGCGAATGTCGACAAACTCGGTGAACGTCGTGCGTGCTTCCGGCGTCTCATCCGCGATATAGTCCGCAACAGTGGGTATGCTCGGCGTTGCCTCGCGCAGGAGCGTCACCGTCTGCCGGATGCCATCCAGGTGGACCATTGTGATGTCATCACCCACATACCACGTCAGGAGGTTCGGCTCCGTGGACAACTTCGATATGGACTTCACCGCATCCGGCGCCCACGGCACGACACCGGCCCCGCCATACGACAAATAGGGAACCACCTGGATGCCCAGTTCCGCGCAACCGCGCATGAATCCGCGAAACTCCTCGACCGCCGCGTCTGTGGAGGGCCCTCCCTGAAAACTCGTGTTCATGCCAAGCCGCGCGATGTCCTCGGGAGTCGTAGACGAGAAATTCCAACTTCCAAGCGGATAGAACGGCTTGCCATCCACCATCAGAATGCCGTCCTTGATCTCCCCGGCCTGAGCCGCGAACCCGGCAAGTACGACGAGCACAACCCCTACATAGAACGCGCGCATATCCCCCTCCTTCGCTCCACTTTGTCATCATGAACTTCTACGTGTCAGGGAGCCTAGCGGTGGAAGTTGTGTGGCCGCATGAGAGCCTGCACAGTGTATGCATGTCCCTGAAGATTGAGTAGGGCGTCTCGATGCGTCAAATCACATGCGGATTCTCGGACATTCGACGTTGCGATGCCGCACCAACCAATAACCAGAACCCACATGGCCCTTCCCGCTTGAATTAGCTCCCGTTCCCAAGTCCACCTAAGTCCATATGCTACTCGCATGTTGGATGTGATTCTAGTTCCAGATTGACCCTTTTGCACACGGTCAACGAGGATGACCTGCACTCCATGCTCGCGCACGCTCCCAATAGGGCCTGTACGGGCACTTCTACACGAAGTCGCGTTCCCGGAGTGGCTTCGCACTCTAACCATCGCATACGTGACAGACCCGAAGCTACGTGAACTCGCTATTCGAGAGAGGTTTTTGATAGAGTCTCGATTGCGCAGGGCTTTATCCGCACCCAAAGATCTACGCGATAGTAGCAAAGGACTTTGCGTTTGGCCGAGTCGGCCTTTACAGAGAGGTTTTGTCAAATGAGGAAAGTACTTGTGTTCGCGGCAGCGATTTGCGTTCTTCCCGCGGCACTTCTCCTGAACGGATGCAATCAGGCAATCGAAGACGCGCCGAAGAATTCTGTGAAGAGTGTACCGCCGGCGCCAGCTCCCGGTGCCAAACCCGGTGGCGCTGTCCGCAATGCCTCGCAGGAGGTAGCTCCCGATCCAAACGCGCCAGCTTCGCCGTCGAGTGTGGCAACAAGCGCAGAATCCGAGTTGACGTACCTGGAGGCGACAGTGGACTCCACTGACCGAATGAAGAATGGCAACTTCTACCGCTGGGATGAAGGCTTTGCCGCCCCACGGCATTTCAGTCTTGGGTACGATTTCCTCAAACTGGAGCGATTTGAAAGCGACGATTGCGAAGACGGAGTAGCAGCTAAGCAGACATGGCTTGAAACTGACTCGGGAGGTGCGTTTCAGCGTCTTTTCGGTCAAACACTTGAGGACCTACCGCCTTTCGTCACATTCGCGGTCGAGATTCGAGCGTACAACTGCTCGGATGCGACTGTCCAGATTAGCGCCGTTGAAATGAATGAGTACGAATCCGGACGGGTCCTCACAGGAACACCTGGCCTTATGCTGGAAAGGGAGGTCGTGCTGATTACGCCGGGTACCCAATTCCAGGTTTATCGCGGAACGTTTACAACGCGCGAGAATACTACGGTGAAGCTATTTGCGCGCGTCTTGCCGGATAGCCTTCTCCCGTGTGAAGTGATTTGGGACAGATGGTCTGTCAAGACAATCAAGTGATACCTACGGAGTGGCAACGCACGGATGACTGCTGTACGACGCTAATGCTTCTCATGTGTTTAAGTGATGAGTTGCTTTCGTGGTCGAAAGCTTGGATGAAGAGGACGCTTCGCTCATGTCGGGCACGGCCAGTTTTGATGACTGTTTAGATCGGGATCAATCTGTTGAGGTTTCAGTCGTTTTGCCGTGTCTGAATGAGGCGCGTACGCTTGCATCATGCATTCGCAAAGCTCGTGAGAGCCTGAGGGCGGCGAATGTAGCGTTTGAGATTATCGTGGCAGATAACGGAAGCGACGATGGGTCGCAGACTATTGCCGAAGGGGAAGGCGCCCGATTGATCAATGTGACGGAGAAGGGCTATGGACATGCCCTGATCGGCGGCATTGCTGCCTCCAAAGGCAAATACGTCATCATGGGCGACAGTGATGATAGCTATGACTTTTCAAATCTCGCGCCATTTGTCGAGCGACTACGAGAGGGGTATGACCTCGTAATGGGAAATCGATTCCGGGGCGGAATCGAGCCGGGGGCCATGCCTTTCTTGCATCGCTATCTTGGTAATCCGGTCTTGAGTGCTATTGGACGAGTTCTCTTCCGAACGCCCATTCATGACTTTCACTGCGGACTGCGAGGGTTCTCGCGTGACGCTGCCAACAGAATGGGACTGCGATGTGGCGGGATGGAATTTGCCAGTGAGATGATTGTCAAGGCTTCTTTACTCAACATGAGCTTTGTTGAAGTACCGACGAAGCTTAAGCCCGATGGACGTGATCGCCCGCCTCACCTGCGAACTTGGCGGGATGGGTGGCGCCACCTGCGTTTCCTGTTGTGCTTCAGCCCCAATTGGCTATTTGTTTGGCCGGGGATTGTCAGCATGCTCATCGGAATCGTGGTTATGGGAGCCTTGGTTCCCGGGCCTTTGCATGTGCGCGGGATCGTGTTTGATGTGCACACAATGATGTTCGCGGCCGCACTCGTGCTGATCGGCTTCAATTCAGTTAGTTATGGATTTATGACCCGTATCTATTCACATCAGACGGATTTAATGCCCGTTCCCGCCCTCTATCTGAAGCTATTTCGGATTGTCACATTAGAGACCGGGCTGTTGTCCGGCATGCTGTTAATTGTTACGGGGCTTGTTCTCGCATTCTTGGCTTTGGGCGATTGGGCAAGCACTGGATGGGGAGCTCTGATACCATCTGTTGGCTTTCGGATGGTAATCCCGAGCGCCCTAGCTCTAGTACTGGGTGTTCAGGTCTTGCTGACGAGCTTCTTTCTCAGTATTCTCGGAATGGCTCGTTCATGACGTCGTTGCGTGCGTTCGACGAGAAGAATTTCTGTCCGACATCTTCTACTTGGGGTGCCCATGAATCTCCTGGAGTCCTTTCACGAACGATTCCATCTGCGCCGAAGAACTTTGCGTCTCGCGAGCGTACTTGATGCGGTGCTTCCTGAAGGCTGCGTCTGTCTGGATGTCGGATGTGGGTCTGGGCAAGTTGCGGCAGCGATCATGAGGCAGAGGGCGGACCTTCGAATCGAGGGCGTGGACGTCCTTGTTCGAGGAGCTGCCGAGATTCCAGTCAAGCACTTTGATGGATGTGTTCTGCCATACGATGACAAATCATTCGATGTGGCGATGTTCGTTGATGTGCTGCATCATGTTGACGACCCGCTGCGTCTCCTTAAGGAAGCGCGGAGAGTCGCTCGGCACTGGATTGTGGTCAAAGACCACACTGTCGGAAGCGCACTCAGTGCACCCACGTTGCGTCTTATGGATACGGTCGGAAATGCTCGATTTGGCGTGCGCCTGCCGTTCAACTTTTGGACATCGGAACAATGGCAGGACGCCTGGCAGCAGATTGATGCAACCATAGACTACATAACATCGCGTTTAGATATATACCCATGGCCCTTGTCGTTAGTTTTTGACAGAGACCTCCACTTTGTGGCACGCCTGCAGTTACAGGAAGAGGGAGGTTGCAGACAAGGACAAAAGATCAAGACGGTGCTTCCAAAGGTTTGAACCATCCTCGCCAGAAGGCCCTGCGCGCGTATTTTACCGCGTATAGCGCCCATGAGTCCCACACCACAGTCGTGGGGCGGCCCAGAGGGGTCACGCATATCCTAATCGCGCATTCCTCATTGGTGAAGAACCATCCCGGATGACATATGAAGTCTTGATGTCTCTTTTCGTTCGGGAGTACGTGTGCCGCATCGCGCTGAAGTCTCTTGAGTGGTGCTTCTTGCCATGCCGACACGCGCGCACCCGCTCCGTTCAAGACCTGGGCCTTGATGAGAAGATAGTACTCCGAGTATGGCTCGAGCCCTTCAAGAGAGATTCCAAATCGGTCTGCAATACTCGTCTGTGTGTCGGAGCCTGTCCACTCTTGGCGTATCGCGTAGTCATCGCTACCTCCGGTGGAGAATTCTCGCGAAACAACGTAATCAGGCTTTGCGGTTCGATCCTTGCCGCCTATCTCGAAATCCAATGGAAGAGACCTGTCATGCGGCCATTGGAGAAAGTCGCCATTGGGCATCAGATTGTGACCTTGGATGTGGATAGGCTGCGCATACCACCACACGTATACACCGTTCATGGTAAGCGAGAGTGCCACCGCCGAAAGGGCCACCGCGGCAAAAGCCAAGCTGCGTCGCAGTGATGGCGCATTCCACGGCTGTCTGTTCGAAGGAGCCACACAAAAGGTTAGCGCGCACAGAATTGGTGCAAAGTATCGCCCTTGAACGCCCCACACTTCGAGGTCACTATCAGATCCCCAAGCAACATAAGCTCCCGCCAGTAGCGTAAGGAGCGCTATAACTGCGATTCCAAATGCCGTGACGCGCCGCCACGTGACGTACCATTTCCCCAATCCGCAGGTTGAGAGCGAAAGCGCAGAAAATAGTACAACGTAAGCCGCTGTAAAGCTGAATGGCAGTGCGATCCAGGCCGATCTAGTATAGCTGTATAGCGTCTCAACGTACGTGGGATCCACGAGGACGTATTGATACAGCGTTCGAGGTACTATTTGAAAGAGGAAGAGGCAGGGATTGTCTAGAAGAAGCGAATTCTGACTCGCCAGCGTTGCGCCTCCCCGGACCGGCAAGTATGCGTAGTGGGTGTAGGAAATTGAGACGAGAGCGCCGATTAGCCCTGCTCCGAGCACGCACGCAACATGGAGGATCCATCGGCGCGTTGATCCGAAACACATTGGAGGAATAATGAGCACTATGCCTAAGATTGGTGTGTAGACACTTTTGCACAGCGGCACCAACAAGGCGAGGACTGCAAGACATGCCGTATGGAAGATCATGAGTCTGTCGCGCGATGCACAACCAACGCAAGACAAGAGGAACAAGAACAGCAGGCCATACGTGGCCGCGTCCTTATTGCATGTAGCAGCCTCACTCACGAGAACGGGAGAAAGTGCTAGCAGAAAGACGGGCCAAGCTAGCGTCTTGCAGCAGCGCATACCCGCTATAACGAGTAGTCCGAATGTCAGAACGTTTGCTACCCGCGCGAGAAGAACCCACATGAGACATGGCAGCCCAACAAACTCAGCAAACATCATGGCGGCTGCCGCTGGGACATCGGGAATCGGAGGGTATACTCCCACCGCTTCGTAGTCGCGCAGCATAAGGCCGCCTGCACTGTCTGTAATGTCCGTCGTCCACAATCTCCACGCACCGCGAAGAAGGCCGCCCTCATGATCTGCGCTCTGTCTTGGCAACAAGGTCGTGCTTTTGGCCAATTCAACTGGCAGCAGTACTCCGTGGTGAATCATGTCTGAATCACTGCCATTGCTATCAGGCAATGGTTGGGGAAGCACGTGCCCCTTTGTTAGGCTGTAGGCCCGAGCAATATGGTTCCTCTCGTCGAAGCCTGCGCCCGGAGGGATCGCGACCGCACTGAGTAGAGCGAACGGAAAGTAGAGTGTTGCGAAAGACAAGGCGGGTCTTTCGTAGAGGTAATTGGCAACGTCGAAAAGTCGCCTAATTGGGGCGAGCCCACACCAGCTTGACACGAGCGAACTTCCTCTTTTCTCCGACGGGTTCGTTTCTGCGATTGACAACCCAAAGAATAGTCGAGCAGTAGTAGCTTCTTCACCTAAATGGGTCAAGGCTGTACGCCCATCATAGCAGGCCTGAGTCCATGCCTCGAATCGGTATTACTTGGGTTCTCCTGTCAAGGCAGGATAGTCGAGCAATTCGGCGAAGCTGATTGCGCATTCGTCTCGGAGGCGCGGGATGTTTCCGCCGCGGGGAGCGGGGACTCTGCTGCGTCCGCGGGCGCGCTCGCGATCGGCGTATGCGACGAATCGTGGCCTGACTGCCGAAGAGGACGTTCGCTTGTTTCGCTACGACCCCCGCACGACGCGCATGCCCAGGTGATGAGCACGGCCGCACACGTCACGGCGCCACGCGATACGATCTGCACAGATTGACACTCCCTTTCCGCTGTGGATTCCATTGGCCGCACACGCCGTTCCAGGGAAATGACTGCGTGTTGAGCATCCTCGGACAGACGAGCGAGGACTCGTGAAACGGCGGCCCGCCTGTTCTTATACCATATTCCCGCACCGACAAGGCAGCGACTATCACTCATTGAAGTCCTTCTGTGTGCTTGGCCCGTCGAATCCCGATTGCCCCTTGCTGAATCGCAGTAATCCTCTCCTGGACTTCAAGTTCTCTGAAGTGCTTCAATGCATTCCTTACTTTTACCGGAGGAGTCTTGCCGTGCGTTGCACCAATCTCATAAAACCACTGTGTCTAGCGTTCGTCGTTTCGCTCGTAGCAGGATATGTTGCTGAGCCTCAGGAGAGTCACGTGCTCGTCAGCGGTGAGCCCATCGGGGTGGGCACGCCCGATCACGTAGGCCCGTTGGAAGCGGGGAAGATCGTGCATCGCCCCTTGGGCGCGGCGCATGTCACTGGTCGTGAGAAACCGGACCTCTTCGTGATTGCGGGCAGCCGTTTCTACCCGGAACTCGTGTTGATCCCCTGGGACAGCACTTCGCCGCAGGGTGTGCCTGTGTTTGGCGCGCCGAGGGCTGTGACTACTCCTGACTACGTGGTTCCCGCGAACCCCGGTGTCATTTTTGAGCGTGGGGGAGAGGCGCACGCATTGTGGATGGTGGACAAGGATTTGGTTCACCTCCACTACAGCCGCGATGCGAATGCCCTTGAAGAGGTTGCACGCCTGCCGTTGTCCGAGCTGCCACGGAGTCCTTCGTGTTTTGGTGTGCTGCCGGACCGCGAAGGAGACGGGTTCAATCTGCTGTTCAGCATCTCCGACGGGGTTCCCTCCGCGCCCCGCACCGAAGGCTATGGCTCGCGCGATGCACGTTACGATCCCTATGACGGCGCAGGTGTGTGGCGCGGCGGTTTTCCCTATGCTTCGCTATATGCGGCACATGTCCCTGGACTGTTGAAGGGGCCCATCGGGCCCCCGTCGCAAATCGCGCCTACGCTGCGCGAGGTGCGCAGCACGTATGCGGCCATTACCCCGGTTGATCTCGGTGAAGGTCGCGAACGCGGGGTGATGAGCGGTTCGCTCTACGGCAACTTCTATTACTACTCCCTTGTGAATCCAGACACGCTTGCACTGGAGCCGCACCGCAATCCCGCGGGCAGCGATGGCATTCTCCTGCGGCATCCCACGATTCGACCTCTTCCTGTTTCCTTTCCCAACCAGGAAGGCCGCTGGGCGGATTTGATCGTTGGCGGTGAAGGCGGTCTCTACTTCTACCGATTCACGGGCCGCTTTTCAGCATCCGGACAGCCAATCTACGATGACCCGGTGCCCGCGCTGCAGCGTGATGCTCTCCTGTATGCGGGGACTCTGCCTGTCCCGAACACGGTCGATTGGGATGGCGATGGCGATATCGATATTGTCACGGGCAATTCGGAGGGGCAGGTCTTGTTCATCAAGAACGATGGAACAGACGCGGCCCCGGCCTTTCTTCCCGGTGTTCCGCTTGACGCGGGCGGACACCCGATTCATATTCAGGCTGGGTATGGCGGCAGCATCCAAGGGCCTGATGAGGCGCGCTGGGGTTACACCTGTCCGACGGTCTGCGACTGGAACCAGGATGGACTCCCTGACATTCTCATGAGCGATGCGACGGCGCAGCATCGCGTCTTTCTAAACGAAGGCACCGCGGCCGCGCCGCAATTGGCCTTCGAGCGTTCGCTGTATCTCGACGGCCTGGAATTGCACGGCACGTGGCGCGTGAAACCTGCCGCAGGCCTGCTCGCAGGACGCATGGCCTATGTTTGCCTCGATGATGATGACGAATTCCACCTCTATTGGCAGATCGACACGTTCAACCTCGATGACGGCGGGAAGCTCCATCTGGACACCGGCGCGAAGATCGGCGCCAACTTCCTCAAGGCGGGCGGAACAGGACGCTTGAAGATCTCCTTGTACGATTGGGACAGTGATGGTCGCACCGACCTTCTTGTAGGCACGCCGCGTCACGCTTCGATCCCCGACCCGGAGAAGGGCCTGCCGCAGTCGCTTGGACTTCCAGGGTCTGCGGTTATGCTGCTGCGCAACACGGGCAGCGACGCGGCCCCGGTGTTTGCACTTCCGGAGTTGTTTACCGTGCAGGGCGTACCGACCTTCTTCGGCCAACACGCATGCGGGCCCACGGTCTGGCCCACGACGGGCGAACCGCGCGGTCTGATCGTTGGGATGGAGAACGGGCGCCTCTTCTACTTCGCGAAAGAAGATATCCGCTTCGAGCGCATCACCGAACTCAAGTCGCCTCCTGTCGAAGCCGGACACACGCCATAGCACCAGGTTCACGAGTGGAGCCGAAGAGAAGAACATCCCTCTTGATCCCCCTTCAGTGCTGTCCTAAACGCTAGGAAGGGGTGGGCGAAGGTTATATAGGACAAGGCGTTTTTGCCTGCAAATCGAGTTTTCGGGGAACAGGTTGGGCGAGTTGAAATGTGTGGCAT
>JADLGB010000152.1 GCA_020849535.1 Candidatus Hydrogenedentota bacterium | reverse complement strand
GGATAACGTTCAGCCTTCCGACGTTCGTGGTCGCGAAAGGTTGCCCTGTTCCGTCAGTCTTCGGGAAGCGCAGATTGTCCAGGTCCATCCGTGCGACATTCTCGGCCGCGACCACCGGCCGCTGGTCATCTTCTGCCCAACTGAAGCGTGCATCTTCGAGAGTGACACGTTCCACATTGCGGGCGTAGAGGCCCCAGGCAGGCAGCGCCCGCGCATCCACGCCAGGGCCTTTCACCGGTTGTGCGGCCTGTGCCGCTTTGCCACCTCCCTTGAACTCGATCGTCGCGTTGCGGAGGACGAAATTCGTGATGGGGGCGTCGGCCCAGCTTTCGGCGGAGAGGGCCGAACGGTAGACGCCGGTAGCGTTGAGGCCGCTGACAGTGACCTTATTGACGGGGTTGCCAGGCTTGGTCCACAGGGTGACGGGTGAGGCGACGTTCTGCATGGTGTTGTTGGCGAGAAGGACGTCGTCAAGGAGTCCTTCGGTGCGGTCCCAGGCGCCAGGCTGCAAGATGATCCCGCTGAGCATATTGGTGCGGGCGGAACTGCGGTGCGGGCGCAGCCCGGGTCCGTAGAAGAGGCAGTCGGTGACGATCAGACGGGTGGCGGGGCCGATGAGGCGGATGCCGTTGCAGGAGGAGTTGATGATGCAGCCAGAAATGAGGGTGTTGTCCCAATAACGGCCGGCGATCGAGTCGTCGCCGGTGTAGAACCGGCAGTTGGTGATGTTCACATTTCGGCACCAACGGTTAGGCGCCCCGCGCCAATGGACGCCATCCCAGCCGCCGATGAAGGTGGTATTGAGGATATCGACGTCGTCGCTGACCTGGAAAAAGACGGCGTAATTGGCGGAGTCGATGATTCTCAGGTCGCGGATGACGAAGTTGCGGCAATTGACAAAGACGATGGTGTGGGGGCCGCGCATCCGCTCTTCGCCGGTGGGATCGAAGACGCGGTTGCCGTCGATGGTGCCGGGGCCGGCAATGGTGACGTTTTCCACGCTTTCACCAATGATGAGACCGCGGTGCCATTTGCCCCAACGGGCTTCGGGCATGAAGTCCGGGACGGCAGGGGGGTGATAATCTGAGAGGTTGGTCGTTCCGACGAGGGTGGCGCCGAGAGATAATGCCAGGTGGACGTGGCTGCGCAGTTTAATGGTCCCGGAGAGGTAGCGGCCGGGAGGGAAGTGGACCTGTCCGCCGCCAGTGTCGGCGCAGGCCTGGATGGCTTTGTTGATGGCGACGGTGTCGAGGGTGAGGCCGTCAGCCGCGGCGCCATATTCGCGCACGTTATGGACATTGTGCGGGGCGCCCGAGGCAGCCAGTGCCCCAAGAACCCCGAGGATTAAGATGCGCAACATAGGATTTTCAGCGCTTCAGGTTCGTGCGGTATTCGTCCGGGTAGAGCCCAATTGACTCCACGGGGATCTTCTGGAATCCGAGGGCCCAGGCCGGAGAGTTGTTTCGCAATGCGAAGTCTCGCGGTGTTGAGGAGTCGCTGATCTCATTCACAAAACCTGGAGCAGCGTTCGTCAGGTTATTGCGGAGTTCCAGGTGATCTGGCTTGGCGTGCCAGTAAACGTTGAGCCATTTGCCGACGCAGATGTTAGTCGCGACCAGGTTATTCATGGGCGGAACCCCGACGAAAGCGGACCCGGTAATTGCGGGACCATTCGGCGGACCGTACAGGCCGTCCAGCGACTTCATTTCGGGATAGCGCTGACGGTAGAGTTCCAGCGGGACTTCCGCCAATCGCCCCCTCATAGTTTTGTCCACCATCCCGCGCCAGACCGGCGCTTTGTCCAAGCCTCGCCCGTCGAGTTCGACTGCGTGATTGCAGTCCACGAAGATGTTGTTGAAAACCTGGTGGTCACGGCCACCGCCCAGGAAAGCGGCGCGCTGCACTTTGTAGAAGATGTTACCGCTGATCTCGGTGCCGCTCACGCAGTCGTCCATATAGACGCCCATGGATCCCATGCCGACTCCGCCGGTGTGGTGAATGAAATTGTGCCGGATGCGATTGCCGCGGTAGGTGTAGTCGCGCCCGGTGTAGATGGCGCCGACATCACCCGTTTCGAGGGCGATGTGATGGATCTCATTGAACTCGATCAGGTGATCGTTGCCATTGAAGAGACTGGCGCAATGGGGGTGGTCGTGAACGAGATTGTGCGAGGCGCGGTGGCCTACTCCGTTCATCAGGACGGCGGGGACATAGCATTTGGACCAGCGTCCAACACGCTGGAAGTGGGAATTGTCGACGCGGTGGTTGGCCGGCCTGAGAGTGCGCCGGTCCCCTCCACTCAGGGTTACTCCGCCGTCCCCCGTATCCGAGATGTCGCAACCCAGCACGGCGTGACTCGTTCCGCCGCTGATCACCGCCGCGTTATTGCCCAGGTTGCGGATCGCGCAGCCAGCCACTCGGCAGTTGGCCCCATCGCGGATCTCGATGGCGTTGCCGCAAGCGGCTTCGAGAACCAGGTCGCGCACCACGATGTTGGAAGCTCCGGTCAATTTCAGGAAGGGCTGAGTCAACCTCGAAAGCAACAACTCCGGTGTATCCGCCGGAGAAGCGACTTCCGGAGGCCAAAAGTAGAGTTTGGCTTTGTCGGCATCGAGCCACCATTCGCCGGGAGCGTCGAGTTCTTCGAGAACGTTAAGGTAATAAAAGCGCTGGCCTTTGCGGAAGCCGTAAAGTCCATGGGGAGAGGCTGTCCTGATGAGCCGAGCCTGGGGATCTATGGAACTGATTCGCTCGTAGGAATTGGCCCAGTCCCACGACCAATAACCGTGCACCCAGATGTTGCCGTGGTCCCGCCAGCGCAGCGGCCGATCTCCCGCGTAGTGAAAGCCGCTCTCGAGCTTGCCGATGCTGCCACCGTGGTCGTCGTTTTGCCCCGAGGTACTGGGGAACGCGGCGATGTGTTCCCACTGGCCTTCGTTCGGGTAGCGGGCCAGCGTCATTGGTCTACCGTTGTAGAACAACTCGCAATGCGCGGCCGTTGTCGGGCGGCCGAACCCTCGAGAGCGCAGAACGGCGGGAGGATTGCCCGGTGGGAAGGCCTTGCTTGCATCCACTTCGCGAACGTGGACGCGAGCGTTCTCGGGCAAGCGCGCGGCGATGGCGGGATCGGTAACCGGCCCCAGGACTGAATCGAGCAGGAGGTTGCGTGCCCCCAGAAGACGGGCTTGATACGGCTGAAGCCCACGCCACGTCACCCCGGAGTCCTCTGCCGTGAACTCAAGGGCGTTCGTTCGGTAGTAATCGCCCGGGCCGAGCCACACCGTGACTGGCCGGGAGCGTGCGTCGTCTGTTCCTGCAGCCCGGATGGCGTCGCGGGCTCGTTCCAGGGTGAGGAACGGCTTCGACCGGGTGCCTGGATTGGAGTCGGAGCCATCCCGGGTGACATAGAATTCGCGCGGCGCGGCCGTGCCGACTGGTGCTGCGCAAACCGCGAGTGCCAATGGCAGGCATCGCCAAAAGCCGGAGCATGGGGAAGGAGCATTCACGTCCGTTAGTCTTCCAGGCGTAACGAGGTGACGATAGGGAAATGATCGCTGGGGAATTGGCCGTCTTTGGAGAAGGTGGCCAGTTCCGTGGAGTCAGCGGTGATGTTGCCTCTGGTGAGAATCCAGTCGATGCGGATGTTGTTTTTGCCGATTTCCTTGAAACTGTTGAAGGAATTAAGGCCTTCGCCTTTGCGAGTTTTTGCCGCGGTCCAGGTGTCGGTGAGGAAACCGTCACCCGTGAGAATGGCATAGGCCTTGTTCCTGGCGTCGGCATTGAAATCGCCGGTGACGATGACGGGAAGCCCGGGTTTGAGATCGGCGATGCGTTTGCGCAGCAGCTCCGCTGATTTCTCACGAGAGGTCTGGACCTGGTGGTCGAAATGGGTGT
>JADLGB010000151.1 GCA_020849535.1 Candidatus Hydrogenedentota bacterium | reverse complement strand
TGAACCCCTCGTCACCGCGCTTCCTCCGCACGTGACAGATACGAACCACTTGGTCGCTCCCCTTCTGCCTGGTGCCCGGCGTCCCAATCCGGGTTGCCTGAGGTAAAAACTAAGCAAGGGACTAATTCTGAAACTGCTGACACCCTCTCTGGCACCCTGCCGGTTCACGTGCAGACGTGCCCTCCCCTATTCCGCTCTATCCTAGCGTGAACCCCTCTCTAAGTCAACGCCTTATCTTTCTCCAATTTCTGGCCTGCCTTGCGGGAAAAAAGGAGGGGATTACCTGGGTTGAAGAGCACAGTCAAGTCCAAAGCGATTAAAATGCATGACTGCAGGATAATGCTACGCAGGGAAGTGTTTACCGTGAAAGCGCTGGTGTTTCCCGTAATGTGCCCCCCCCTGGGAACGCCAGGCACCAGCCTGGCCTCTTTGGCGAGAACCTGCCCTCGGCAGGGGGGCCGTGGGAACCAAGACACCGGCGAGGGCGCCTGTGCCACACGCGCTTGCCATGCGTGTGGTGTCCCTCCTTTCGTGCGTCCTTGGTTTGCACGAAGACTTCGAGAGGCTCGGAAAGGCAAGAAATGGTAGATAGACGGAATGGGACACAGGCGAGGGCGCCTGTGCCACACGTCTATCTGCCATTCATTACTTGTCTGAGACTCTCAGAACCCTACTGTCAATCAAGGTCTGGAAGACAGGGAGAAGCAACTTGGGCGGGGCAAGCGCGTGTGGCACAGGCGCCCTCGCCTGTGTCTTATTGGGTCTTGCTCCTAAGAACCGCTCTTCTTGCCGGCGGGGCACTCGCCGCAGCCGCAGCCGCCGTGGCCGCGCCAGGCGCGCCATGCGTAACGCGCGAGGTAGATGACGGCCGCGCAGACGGCAATGCCGATAATGAGCCACTGGGTCATCATGCCGTGGGTCCTCCCCATCCGAGGAGGGTCGTTGCCTGATAGACGAGAAACGCGCCGAGGTACGCGAGCAGTGTCATGTAGGCAAAGGTGAAAAGAGGCCAACGGAAGGATTGAGTCTCGCGGCGGATGATGGCCAGCGTTGCACCGCATTGACAGCACAGCGCGAAGAAGACGATGAGCGAAAGCGCCACGGGGACGGTGAAGAGGGGCCGTCCATCGGGCCATTGCGCGGCGCGCAAGACCTGTTTGAGGCTGTCCGAGGATTCGTCCACATCGCTCCCCAGGAAGAAGGTGGTGCCCAACGTCGCAATGACAACTTCACGAGCCGGGAACGAGGCGATGGCGGCCATACCGATGCGCCAGTCCCAGCCGAGGGGGCGGACCACCGGTTCGACCCAATGCCCCATGCGTCCGAAGAGACTATTCTGCAGGTGCTCGCCGTTTTCCTTGCGGTTCAGTTCTTCGAGGGCGCTGACGCGCTCCTCGCCGGTGAGCGGCCCGCTCTCGATAGCGGCGCGCTGCGCCGCGTATTCCTGCGTGATGGCGTCGCTGTGGGGGAAATAGGCCAGCGCCCACACCAGCACCGCGATGGCGAAAATGATCGTTCCCGCGCGGCGCACAAACTCGAGCCCCTGCACGTAGACTTTCCGGCTGACGGTGCGCCACTGCGGCAGCTTGTAGGAGGGCAGTTCCAACAGGAAGGGCGGGGTATCGCCGCGCAGCAGGGTCTTCTTCAACAGCCACGCGACTGGCACCGCCACGAGAATTCCCAAGGCGTACAGCGATAGCAAGGTCAGGCCGCGCAGCCCCACGAGCCCACCCACGTAATGCGTCTCCGGGATGAAGGCCGTAATTAGAAGGGTGTACACCGGCAGGCGGGCCGAGCAGCTCATCAACGGGGCAACGAGGATTGTCGTGAAGCGGTCGCGCCGGTTGGAGATCGTCCGCGTGGCCATGATACCGGGGATGGCGCAGGCGAAACTCGACAGCATCGGTATGAAGGATTGGCCGGAGAGACCGCAGCGGCTCAAGAGGCGGTCCATGAGAAACGCGGCGCGCGCCATGTAGCCGCAGTCCTCGAGCAGCGCGATGAACAGCATAAGAATGAGAATCTGGGGCAGAAACACCAGTACGCTGCCCACGCCACCGAACACGCCGTCCACCACGAGGCTTTGAAGTGGCCCCTCCGGCAAAAGCCCGCCGGCCCGCTCTCCCATGGCGCCGCACACGGCGTCGATCCCATCCATGAGCGGGGAAGCCCACGCGAAGATCGCCTGGAAAACAGTCGCCATGATGCCCGCGAAGATGAAGGTGCCGAAGACGCGATGGGTCAACACGCTGTCGAGGCGGTCGGAAAAGGTGGTCACCGGAGTGGCGGGTCTTCGCACGCCCGCAGCGACTACGTTCCGGATCCACGCGTAACGGCTGCGCGCTTCGATGGCCGCGAGCGATCCGTTCGGCGTGACCCGCTCACGGTGTCGATCGAGCAAGGGCCGCAGATCGCCATTCATGTGCTCTTCCAGCCGGTGCTCGGCATACCCGTCGCGGTCGATCAGCAGCCGGAACACCTCGAGGAAGGGCACTTCGCGGCCCAGCTTCCTGCGGGCGTCCCGCGCGTTCAATGCCGTTTCCAGAGCGCCGGCTTCAGCCACGAGCGCGGGAGGATAGTCGGGCCCAGCACCGGCGGGCGCCGGGCCGCGCGTCGCGCGCAGCAGTTCCCGCTTGAGTTCCTCGATACCTTCGCGCTTGTACGCGCACACCGGGACCACTTGCGCACCCAGTTCCTGTGCAAGACGGGGGACGTTGATCGCGATGCCGCGCTTGCGCGCCAGGTCGATCATGTTCAGCGCGATCACGAGGGGTTTGCCGAGTTCGCGCACTTGCGACACCAAGTAGAGATTGCGCTCGAGGTTCGTGGCGTCGACGACCGCCAGGACCGCGTCCACGGGGCACTCCCCCGCTTGCTGGCCCAACAGGACGTCGACCACGATCATTTCGTCCGGGGAACGTGCGGCGAGACTGTAGGTGCCCGGCAGGTCGACGAGGTCGGCCGCCGTGCCATTCAGTTGGAGCGCCCCCACCTTTCGTTCGACGGTCACGCCGGGGTAGTTCCCCGTCACGTGCGCCAGACCGGTCAAGGCATTGAACAGGGTCGTCTTGCCGACGTTGGGGTTGCCGACTACGGCGATGGTCAGCGTCTTCTGGTTGTCTTGGGGTTCCCGGTCATTGGCTAGCATCGGCCCATCACGATTCCAATTCCACAAGGGCGGCTTCCGCCTTGCGCAGCGAGAGATGATACCCTTGTACGAGGATTTCTATCGGATCGCCGAAGGGGGCAATCCGCACCACTTCCACCGTTGCCCCCTCGATGACACCCATCTCCTGGAGCCGCTGGTGCACGGTGCCTCCGCCATGAAGGGCGGACACAACTCCGCCTTCACCAGGCTTGAGACTACTGAGTGTAAGCATGTGGGGATGTCAGGTGCTGCGTGGCCGGGCGGGCCGTTACGACAGACCCTGCCTTTCCATCGCCATGCCGCCCACCACGTGCGCGGCTTCGGGAAACAAGCAGACTCGCATGAGGACCCGCGATGCCTCTTCCCCCCGGAGACACAGGCGGGCGCTCCCCACTTCCACAATCAGCGGACTGCCGGCGCGCGCCACACGGATGCGTGCCCCCGGCACCAGGCCCAGCTCCCGCATACGGGCGGCCACCGCGGTGTCGGCGTCCACGGAGGCCACGACACCTTCCTCACCGGTCTGGCATTCCGAGAGTGGAGATTCAAATGATTCCGATACGTCGCTCACGTTCTAGTCCCCCAAACGTACAGCGGGGATAGACCCCGCCATTTCGCTCGCGGACTCGCCGCGCGCGATCATAATAGTATGGACGAAACGGCGGAGGGTGTTCAAGAATTCACGCTCCCCGGCTTGCGGCGTTCCTTCCGATGGAACTCGCAATCTCCCTCCGGCGCCGTCAGGCATTGACCCCCTTCGCAGAGCGGGCAGTGCTCCGCCGACTCGCAGCCCGGGCGGAAACACGCCATGACATCGTGGATCTTCGCGGCGCGCGACTCATCGCTGAGGATGTAGCGCATCAGCCAGACCAGACGCCGCCCCGTCTCCAGGCTCATCAAGTGCTCCATCTTGCAGGCGTCGGAGAGGGCCGTTTCGGGGGAAACGCCAAGCACTTCCTCGAAAAACTTGCCCAGAATCCGGAAGTTTTGTTCCACTAACTGGGCCATGCAGCGGCCATCCTCGGTCAGCAGCAGAAAGCGATGGGCATCTTCGGTCACCCAGCCGCGTTTCTTCAACTGGGATATGGACATAGAAGCGGCGCCGCGGGAGACCTCGAGCATCTCCGCAACATCCGTAACGCGGGCATACCCGTACTCGTCACGGAGCGCGTCAATGGCCATGAGATAGTGTGCGGCGCTATGGGTGATGTCGTTCTTTTCGAAATCGCGCCAATAAGTAGAATCGTTGATCGGTTTGCTCATGGTGCATTCTCTTTGTTCATTATGATGAACTTATGTTATTACAATTATATTGCATGCCTGATCCTCCTGTCAAGGTTTCTGCTACCTGTCAGGCGGCCCAAAAAGCTCAGCCGTCTCGCAAAATCCGCTATCCGCAGAATTCGAGGTTTGAATACGCTGTACACGTTCTCGCCCAATGCGCTATCCTGTTGATACGATGAGGAGATAGGCCCAGCATCCGGTGGGGTCCGCCAAGGATCGCTTGCGCCCCTCGCTTGCTTGGTGTGTACAGCGGGATCGGCGCGCCAGCCAGCGATACACGAGACCCCGTTGGCCACAGTCCATAGGAGCATGCCTCCGTTGAGCGAAACATCGGCACCTCCGAGATTCAGGGTGGCAGTGACCTTGGTGTATCTTGCCGTGTTTCTCGTGATGGACTTCTCCGCGCAGTTCCTGCAGTCGAACGATGGGGTCGTCCCCTGGTATCCGCCGGCGGGCCTCACCCTGGCGCTGTTGCTTGGTTTCGGTCTTGGATACACGCCGGCCGTGTTTTGCGGGTACGTGCTCAGCAATTACTTGCTGTGGCAGGCCACTCCAACATGGCACGGAGTCTGGCCGGGGCTCTTGGCCCTGGCCGCGACTGCCTCGTACGGCGGCGCCGCGTGGTTCCTCCTGCGCATCGTCCGGATCGATCCCAGCCTGAGGCATCTGCGTGACATCGCATGGTTGGCGCCCCTGGTCTTAACGGCCTCCTTCATAGGGGCATGTTGTTACGCCGCCGTGACGTTTGGGTTTGAGTCCAACTCGGGCGGCGGCTTCTGGGCGATCGTCCGGGATTTCACTCTTGGCGATGCCACGGGGGTGTTTTCGATCGCGCCGGTGCTGCTCGCGATCGTCCTACCGTGGTTCAGGCAACGGACCGCTTTCGCAGGCCCATGCGAGGAACAACCCGGCGGTGCCGTGGAGTGGCGCGCGGCGCATATCTCCGTCCTCCAACTCGTGGAGATCGCCGTATGGCTGTTGTGCACTGCGCTGATCCTGTGGGTCGCGCTGGGAAATCAAGGCGACGCTCCGGGCAGCCGCCTGTACTTGGCGTTTTTGCCGCTGATCTGGATATCGCTGCGGCACGGCATAAACGGGAGCGTTCTCGCGATCCTGGCGGTCGCCCTGGGTGTCATCGGCGCGTTGTGGGCCTCTCAAGGCGAATGGGAGCTTATTGAAGTTCACTTGTTCGCCATCTCGTTCGCATTGACCGGGCTGATCCTGGGGGCGGTGGTGACCGAGCGCCGCGCGGCACAGGAGATGTGGCGGCGCTACGAATTCATCGCCAACTCCCCCGGGGATCTGATGGCGCTGCTGAACCGCCGCTTTCAATACGAGGCGGTCAACGACGCGTTCTGCGCGGCCCTGGATCGAACGCGCGCGGCGCTGATCGGCAAGACGGCCAGCGAGGTGTGGGGCGAGCAAGTCTTCGCGGGCACGATGCGGCCCGCCATTGCGCGTGCGTTCGCGGGGTCCTCCGATACGTTTGAGGGCTGGCTCGTGTGCCCCCGCCACGGTCGCCGCTACTTTCACATCTCCTACAATCCCTTTCGCGACGTCCGCGGCAAACCCACCCACGTGGTGAGTGTCGCACGCGACATTACAGAGCACTTTGAAGCGGAGCACGCTCGGGCAAAGACCGAAAACCTGTACCGCAAGGCCATCGCCGCCGCGGACGCGGTGCCGTACATCCGCGATTACTCCCAAGGGGTGGAGTCGTTCGTGTTCATGGGCGAGGAGATTGAACGCGTCACGGGGTACACCTCCTCGGAAATGACGATGGAACTCTGGGACTCGATTCAACAGGAGATCGTGCTCACGGGCGAACTGAGTGGCATGACCGTGGACGAGGCGATCCAGCGCGCTCGCGCGGGCGAACTCAGGCGTTGGCGAAGCGACAGCCGCATCATCGCCAAAGACGGCAGCGAACGTTGGGTGACCGACGCCTCGGTCGAGATTCTTGACGACGAAGGCCAGCCTGTCGGCTGCATCGGCATGTTCATCGACAACACCCAGCGCAAATTCTCGGAGCGCGCCCTTCAGGCCACCGAACGGCATCAGGCGCTTATTCTGCGATCGCTGCCGATGGCCGTGTACACGACCGAAGGAGTGCCCCCGTTCCGCCCCACCTGGGTGAGCGCCAACATCGTGCGCCTGTGCGGGTTCGAGGCGGATGAATTCATCACCCACGGCGATCTATGGAACCAGCGCATCCATCCCGATGACCGGAATGTGGCCGAACTCGGGTACAGCGCCGTCGTGGCCAAGGGATCGACTCAGCTCGAGTACCGTTGGCAATGCAAGGACGGGTCCTTCCGCTGGTTCCTCGATCAACCCTCGCACGTCCGTGCGGACGCGGATGGGCCGGGGGAGATCATTGGCACCTGGTTGGACATCACCGAGCGCAAACAGGCGGAGCGGGCCCTGCGCGAGAGCGAGGAGCGAATGGAACTGGCCCTCGCCGCCGCCGACCTGGGGCTGTGGGACTGGGACATCGTGGCGGATACGCTCACTGTGAATGACCGCTTTGTCGAGATGCTGGGGTACGAAAGTGCGGAGTGCGTGAACTCCGCGGCTTACTGGCGCGGCCAGATTCATCCAGACGATTTCGCGGGCGCCAATGCGATCGTTCAGGCCCACCTGGCGGGATTGACCCCGTCGTTTGAAGCCGAGCACCGCATGCGGACGAAGGCCGGGGAATGGAAATGGGTGCTGAACCGAGGCATGGTTTCCGTGCACGATCCCGCGGGCAAACCCCTCCGCGCGCTGGGGACTCATCTCGACATCACCGCGCGCAGGGAGGCGGAAGAGGAACGCCGGAAACTCGAGATGCAGATTCAGCATGCCCAGAAGCTGGAGAGTCTCGGGGTTCTGGCGGGAGGCATCGCGCACGATTTCAACAATCTCCTGGTCGGCATACTCGGCAACGCGGATTTGGCGCTCGTCGACATGCCTCTCGATGATGAGCGCCGCCGCTACTTGGAGCCGATCGTGACATCCGCGCAGCGCGCCGCCGAATTGTGCAAGCAGATGCTCGCCTACTCCGGACGCGGCCAGTTTGTAGTCCAAGCGGTCAACCTGAGCGACGTCGTGCGGGAAATGTCGCACCTCCTCTCCGTGTCCGTCACCAAACGTGCGAAGCTCACGTTCGATTTCCAGGAAGATCTGCCCGCGGTCCGCGTCGATGTGACCCAGGTGCGCCAAATCGTCATGAACCTCATCACCAACGCGTCCGAAGCCCTCGGCGAGCACGATGGAGAGATCCATCTGACTACGGGCGCGCGGGAATACAGCGAGCAGTTTCTGCGTGAGAACTACCTGGGAGACGAGTTGCCAGCAGGCACGTATGTCACTTTGGAGGTGAGGGACACCGGTTGTGGAATGGACGAGGCCACGCAGAAACGGCTCTTCGACCCCTTCTTCACCACCAAGTTCGCGGGGCGCGGCCTCGGCATGGCCGCCGTGCTGGGGATCGTGCGTGGACACCATGGCACCGTGCGGGTGCAGTCCGCTCCTGGGGAGGGAACCACGTTCACCGTGCTGCTTCCGGCGAGCAGGGATCTGGCGGAAGGGATTATCGAGAGCGCGGAGTTCACCAGTGACTGGCGTGGCGATGGAACCGTGCTCGTGGTGGACGATGAATTTGGCGTGCGTTTGACCGCGCGCACGCTGCTGGAGCGGGCGGGCTACTCCGTCTTGGAGGCGGAGGACGGGTATAAGGCGCTGTCGATCTTTCGCGAACACGCCGAGGAAGTTCGCGTGGTTCTGCTGGACCTGACCATGCCCCGCCTCGGCGGAGAAGAGACCTTTCGCGAGCTACGCCGCATCAAACCGGAAGTGCGGGTCGTCCTTTCGAGCGGATTCAGCGAGCAAGACACCGTCACGCACTTCGGCGAATCGGGTCTAGCGGGTTTCCTGCAGAAACCCTACCGGGCCCAGACCCTATACCGCGCTATCCACCAGGCTACCCACGAGCGAAGCGATGGGGCCGTCTAAGTTCGTGCTCGATCGGTTGCGGCCCTGGGGTATGAGAGCATGAACTGTCCTGCCGTGAAACACCGCGCTTCTGCGTTCGCTTGAATCGAAGATCATGGGCAGGGATGCCCATGCCACCTCTGCATCTCCTTATTGGATCGCTGTAATCGGTGGACGTATCTCTTGGTTTGGTTGAGCCCCTGCCGCGCCATGTCCTTCTTGAGTTTCGTGGTGCCCTCTTCTCTTGAAGCCGGCGTACCCGAGACGCCCGGCGTTCCGTTGGCTTTTCTCCAGGCTTTTTGCGCTATAGTGGAGGGGTCACCTTGAGCGTATTTGGGGAAAGCGAAGTGACGGAGGCCAGGCAGCCGCCGCCGGTATGCGCGGGGGTAGGGGGGATACTGCGGTGAAGCAGGTAATCGACAAGCAGATGCGTGTGGTGTTGGGGTGCTTGCTTGTGGGGCTCGCGGGATTGGCGCATGCGACGCCATTGGACGATTACGTCAACGCGCCGGACCCGGAATACACCTATGGACCCACGCCCGCCAACGTAATCACGGGCACGGGCTACACGGCCAACGTGTGGTATATGGCCTCGGGGACGTGGCGCAGCGCGTCCGAGGTGGATCGCACGCTGTGGGAACACTGGCTGGTTATCATCATCCCGAGCACGGTCAGTCATACGAAGGCGATGATGCTCATCGACGGCGGCAGCAACACGTCCACGCCGCCCTCGTCCGTGGAATCGATCATGGCGCAGATCGCCGTGGCGACGCAGTCGATTGTGGCGTACGTCAAACAGATCCCCAACGAACGCATCAAGTTCTCCGATGAAACCGATCCACGCTATATCGCCAATGGGCGCACGGAGGACGAACTCATCGCCTACGCCTGGGACAAGTACAAGACCACTGGCGACCCGACGTGGCTGCCTCGCCTGCCCATGACCCGTGCCGTGGCGCGCGCCATGGATACCGTGCAGGCGGAGCATCCCACCATCACGGGCTTCTTTGTGCTCGGCGCGTCCAAACGCGGATGGACCACCTGGACCACCGGCATCGCCGATCCGCGTGCAGAAGTCATCGCCCCGATGGTCATCGATATCGCCAACGTCGAGCACTCCATGCAGCATCACTGGGACGTCTACGGCTATTGGGCGGATTCCATCGTCGATTATGTGGACATGGGGGTCATGGACTGGATGCACACGCCGGAGTTCCGCGCGATGTGCGACATCATCGATCCCTATGAAAACGTGGAGCGCCTCACGATGCCCAAGTATATCGTCAACTCCACGGGCGATGAGTTCTTCCTGCCGGATTCTTCGCAATTCTACTGGGACGCGCTCAAGGGCGAGAAATACCTGCGTTACGTTCCCAACACCGACCACGGCATCGACGATGCGGCGGTGACCGTTCAAGACCTGACGGCCTTCTACCAATCGTACCTCACTGGAACGGCACGGCCGCAGTTCTCGTGGACCAAGGAAGCGGATGGCACGCTCCGCGTGGAGACGGTCACCGCACCCACGGCGGTGCGATTGTGGCAAGCCACCAACGCGACGGCGCGCAATTTCCGCCTCGACACCATCGGCGCGGCGTGGACGAGTTCCGCGCTCTCGGACACCGGCGGCGGCGTGTATGTGGGCCAGGTAGCGCCGCCCGCGCAAGGGTGGACCGCGTTTCTCGTGGAACTCGAATTCCCGAGTGGCGGACTCTATCCCTTCCACTTTACGACCGAGGTCAGTGTGGTGCCCGACACCTTGCCGTTCCGCAACGTGGGCGGTTCGGGCACCATCGAGACGGTGGGCACCGGCACCGATGCGATCTCCGTCGTTCATCTCGCGGGCACTTCGTACGAGATGGGCTACTGGTACGGCCACCTGCTCGCGGATCAGATCGCGGCGATGTGGACCATCGCGCAAGGCTTCGGCATATCCGACGCCGAATTTGACGCAGCCATTGACGCCATGTGGCGCACTACCTACTTCGACACGACCGCGTGGGAGAACGAGCTGCGTGGTATCGCGGATGGCTGCCAGGACGCGGGGCATCCGGAGGTCACGTTCCGTGCCCTGCAGAAGATCCAGATGATCCCGGACATGTCGGAACTGGGGTGCGGCCTCTACGCCCTCTGGGGCAATGCCACTGCCACCGGCGATCTGTATCAGTTGCGCAACCTCGACTGGACGATGGACGCGCATTTTCAGGATTATCCCGTTGTGGCGATCTACACGCCGGCCGAAGGCTACGGGTTGCGTCACGCCACGATTGGCTTCGCGGGCAACATCGGATGCGGGGGCGGGGGCATGAACGAGTATGGCCTCGCCGTGAGCGAAATCATGGGGCACTTCTGCGACGCGGAATCGCTGAACGGTATACCGTTCCCGATTTTGCTGCGCGATGTACTGTCCAAGGAGACGACGCTGGCCGGCGCGCTCGCGCGGATGAGCGGCGCGACGCGCACGAACCAGTACCACTACTGCATCGCCGATCCCGCGGCGGTTGGCGCGAAGGGGCGCCTGCTGTTCACCAGCGCCACACGCTTCGACCAGTACGCGGATGAATCGGTTGTGGGCCATCCCTGCGAGTCACCCGATCCCTTCCACACGACGCTCGACGATGCCATCTATTGGAAGCGGCACGATGGCGGCGGCAATCTGAACCTGTACAACGCCATTCTTGCGCGCTACGGCGCGATCGGCGACGCGGAAGCTATCGAGATCGCGCAAGCGGACGGCGTTGCCGGCACGCTGCTCAGCATCGTGTACAACAACACACAGCGGAAGTTCTGGGCCGCGTATGCCAACGGCACGGACCCCGCCCACAACCAGGGCTACGTCGCGTTCGACTTGAGCGCCTGGCGCCGTGACAGCGACGGCGATGGCACGCCCGACGACACGGATACCGACGATGACGACGACGGCATGAGCGATGTGGATGAGGGAACGGGCGACCCGGACCTCGACGGCATACCCAATTACCTCGACACGGATTCGGATGCCGACGAAATGCCCGATGAGTTCGAACATCTCCACGGGCTCGACCCGTATGCCGACGATGCCGAATCGGACTTGGACGGGGACGGTCGGAGCAACCTCTTTGAGTACCTCGCGGGGACGCCTCCGGATGAGTTCGATCCTGCCCTGCCCGCCGCGGGCGCTTTCGCGATGGCACTGCTGACATTGGCAGTGACTACGGCGGGCATTGGGCTGCGGAGAAAGGCGCTTGCCGCCGGCAACGCTAATTCTTGACACTGGACGGCAATTCCATAGCGGGGTGTAGCCGCAACTAAACGATGATCGTCATCCACCGATTTCGCCGATTACACGGATTCGAGAACGAGTGAATTGAGTAGGGCGGGATTTGTTCCCGCCTTCTTGAACAATTGGGAATCGCCAGTGACTTGCCCAAGATCCGGCAGGGATGCCGGCGCTCCCGGCAGGGCAACACGCGTATACAAGTCCGGGAATGATCTTTCTCCGGAATTGGATTGGGAAGCCAAGAGGGCGGGAACAAATCCCGCCCTACTCAATGCCCAGCGCCGAAACGTGGGACTTCGGCGCCCGGATGACCCTCACTGCGCTGGCTTCCCTGCCGGCTCTGAAGCAAGTCGCTGGCAATTGCCAATTGGCCAAGAGGGCGGGAACAAATCCCGCCCTACTCAATGCCCAGCGCCGAAACGTGGGGCTTCGGGGCCCTGATGACCCTCACTGCGCTTGCTTCTCGGCCTCGGTGTCCTTGAGCATTTCCTGGAGCTTCTCGAGCTTGGGCTCGGCCCATCTCTTGATGTACGGGTGCTCCGGATTCTGCCGCGCGAAATCCTGATGATAGTCTTCCGCGGGGAAGAAGCCGTTCAGGGGCTCCACCTCCGTCACGATGGGCTTGGAGAACTTCTTCGCGTCGGTGAGCTGCTGGATGTAGGCTTCCGCAACGGCCTTCTGCTCTTCGCCGGTATAGAAGATCTCCGAGCGATACTGTGTTCCTGAGTCGGGACCCTGACGGTTTATCGTCGTGGGGTTGTGGGTTGCGAAGAAGATGCGCAGCAATTGGCCATACGTTACCTTGGACGCGTCGTACGTAATCTGAATGCCCTCCGCATGGCCCGTGGTTCCCGTGCAGACCGACTTGTAATCGGCGCGCTTCGGATCGCCGCCGCTGTATCCGGAGACCACGTCCTTCACGCCGTCAATGGCCTCGAAAACCGCTTCCGTGCACCAGAAACACCCGCCCGCGAACACGGCCTTCGCTTCTGTGGACTCCGCGGCCAGCGCCGTGTCTTTCGCAGGCGCAGGCAGCCATTTGCCTACCGTGGGCGCGGCTGCGGCGGCGGGCACATTCTCCGCGAGGGTCTTCACGTCAGCCTCATCGACAAAGCGCAGCGATTCGGAGTTCAGGCAATAGCGCAGCCCCGTGGGCTTGGGACCATCCGGGAAGACGTGCCCGAGGTGGCCATCGCACCGGGCGCACATGATCTCCGTCCGTTTCATGCCGTGGCTTGTGTCCGTTTCCTCCAAGATATTCTCTTCAGCCACCGGCTGGAAGAAGCTTGGCCAGCCCGTGCCGGAGTTGAACTTCGCACTGGAGTTGAACAGGGGCAGCCCGCACGCCACGCACACGTAGTATCCGTGCTTCTTGTTGTCGAGCAGCGTGCCACAGAAGGCCCGTTCGGTACCCTTCGCGCGCACGATAGCAAACTGCTCCGGCGTCAACCGTTTTTGCCATTCCTCGTCGCTCAGCACGAGTTTGGCCATTTCCACCGGGCCCGTCAGCTGACCATCCGGACCAATCACCTTCACGCGCACCATCTTTGTGGCCTCCGTCTTGGCCGCCGGAGCATCGGCGGACCCTTCGCCCCGCGCGGCTTGCTTGCCAAACAGATTGAACGCCACGGCCGGCAGCGCGATTCCCGCCGTGAGAGTGAACATGATTTGTAAGACCTTATGCTGTCTCATATTGTCACCATTTCGTTGCCTTGCCGCACGAACCGATGCCGCCATGGTACACCAGGGTCATGTGCGAGGTAAATGTGGTCGCGACCTGACTGGACTTTATATTCACGCGCATGTCGACTTGGAGTCAGAGAAAGTGTGAAGCGGCAGCTCTGAGGTCATGCGAAACGGAAAAGACTTCTTGCCAAAATACCTTTCTAATGTTATAAAGATACTGCGGTCTGAGGAAGTGAGTCGGAGGCGGTGGCTACTCGCCGTGGAGTGCGGCAGCGCAGCACGAATCGCTCTCTCCGGGTATTAGTGTCGTCCTCAGGGAAGCGG
>JADLGB010000150.1 GCA_020849535.1 Candidatus Hydrogenedentota bacterium | reverse complement strand
GCCGCGACGCCATTATTGTCATTGGAGCGTACCTGATTAACGAATACTACGGACCGGTGCGGGCCGCGCCCCACATCACCGGAAAACTGACGACCGCCCTGCTGATGGCTCTCATCATTTCCGTGCTCCTGGAACTTCACCGTTCCCTCATCACGGGCCTGCTGTACGCCACCCTGGCACTGCTGATAGTGTCTTTCGCAGACTATCTGTATGCCGGAGTCAAGCAGGTCGGCAATGAGGACCAGGCGTAATGCCCGCCAAAAAGAAGTTGCCTTTGGTCGCAATCTGCGGCCGCCCCAACGTGGGCAAATCGACCCTGTTCAACCGGATCGTGGGACGTCAGAGCGCCATCGTTCATGGCGAGGTCGGCGTCACGCGGGACCGCGCCTTTGGCGTGGCCGAATGGCACGGGCGCAAATTCCGCCTCGTGGACACGGGCGGAATCGTGGACCAGCCCACCGATCCCATCACCCACATGATCCAGGATCAGGTTCGGGCCGCCCTTGACGACGCCCATGTGATCATCTTTGTGCTCGACGGGCAGCACGACATTACGCGCGTGGATTTCGAGGTGCGCGACGAGTTGTTCCGTTACGGGAAACCGGTTGTCGTGGCCGTCAACAAGCTCGACAACGCCAAGCTGGAACAGCACCGCACCGATTTTTACGAGCTGGGGCTGGGCGATCCGCTGGCCATATCCTCAGGGCACGGCATCGGCATTGACGACCTCATGATTGCGGTGACAAACCTGCTCCCCGAAGCCGCCACGATGCCGGAGGAAGTCGAAGAACCGCCGATCACCAAGGTTGCCGTCGTTGGAAAACCCAATGTGGGCAAGTCGTCCTTCGTGAACGCCATCCTCAACGAGCCCCGCAGCATCGTGCATGACGAGCCCGGCACCACGCGCGACGCCATCGACATCGAGTTCCGCTGGAAGGACAAGGACTACCTGTTCATCGACACGGCGGGACTGCGCAAGAAGTCGGGGATCAAGAAGGATGTCGAGCGCTTCAGCGTGGCGCGCTCCCTGCGCGCAGTGCGGCGCGCGGATGTGTGTCTGCTTCTGGTGGACGCCACCGAAGGCCTCACCGAACAAGACAAACGCATTGTCTCTTATATCAACGAGCAGGGAGCGGCAACGATACTGGTTTGGACCAAGTGGGACTTGGTCGAGGACAAGGAAAAACGATTTAAGGATATCGCGCTCGAGATCGATCTCAAAGCGCCCTTCCTCAAGCACGTGCCCTACATGACCATCTCGAACGTCACCCGGCAGCGTCTCTTTACGACGTTCGAATACATTGACCGGGTGAAGGTCGAGGCGGAAAAGCGCATCTCCACGCATGAATTGAACAATTTCGTGGAGTCGTTAAAGGCTCAGCCCACGCCAGCGATCCACAAGAAGCGTCAGGCCAAAATCAAATACGCGACCCAGGTCGGCGTGAAGCCCGCCACCTTCATATTGTTTGTGAACGACAAGAGCCTCTTTCATTTCAGCTATCTGCGCTTCATCGAGAATCAATTGCGCGAACGCTATGGATTTGAAGGAGTGCCCATACAAATTGAGTTGCGGGAGAGCAAGCGCGAGGCTCCCGAGTCGTAACCATCCCTGAACCGTAGGTGATGAACATGATGTACTCACTTCTGGCGGTCTTGCTCTCATACCTGCTCGGTTCCATTCCTACGGGACTCTGGCTTGGCCAGTGGCTGCGCGGCGTGGACATCCGCGAGCACGGCAGCAAGAACATCGGCGCCACCAATACCCTGCGGGTGCTGGGCAAGGGGCTCGGCGCGGCCGCCTTGCTGGGCGATGCCCTCAAGGGGCTGATCCCCGTGCTGCTTTTCTCGCACCTCAGCGATTGGCCTTACGCCCCTCTGGCCTGCGGCGTGGCCGCGATCGTGGGGCATCTCGCGCCTCTCTATTTGAAGTTCAAGGGGGGCAAGGGGGTGGCTACCAGCGCGGGCGTTTTTCTGGCGTTGTGCCCTATACCGACGCTCGCAGCCGTGGCGGTCTTCGCCATCACCGTACTGACTACCCGCCTGGTCAGTGCCGCTTCGATGCTAAGCGCCGTGGCCATGACCCTTATCGTGTATTTCGTGTCCCACGATGTAGTTACAGCCCCTGCCCACCTTCTGCCCAACGACTACACCCTGCGCATCGTCGTCACCGTTATCGCCGTACTGATCATCTACCGCCATCGCGGCAACATTCAGCGCATCCTGAAGGGCACGGAAAACAAGATCTGACGTGGATCGCGCTAAACCCTGTCCGGGCCGCTGCCGATAAGGTTGATGGAGAATGCGTGTTTGACAGGGGTGAGCACGATGGATGTCAAGAGATTCCGCAAGGCGTTCTGGACCCATTTCAACGGCAGTCAGCGGAACGAGCCCCATCAGGAATTGTGGGTCCCCGAGTTCAGCCGCTCACTGGACCTTTGCCCAGACGTTGAAGGCAAACTGTCGCTGAAGAAGCAGCAGCTCCTCAACTTGGCGTACCATCTCCTCCCGCCCGGCGAAGCGTATCTCGAAATCGGAACCTATCATGGGAAGAGCCTGATATCGGCCATGATTGGCAACCCGCCGCGGCCCACGTTTGCGTGCGACAACTTCTCCCAATTCGACGTGAACTCGTATGACATCCTCAGTGCCAACCTGCGCCGGCATGACCTTTTCGAGGCGGTTACCTTCTACGACTGCGATTTCCTTGACATCTTCACGCCGGAGCGCCTTCCGGCGCCCATCGGTCTTTACTTCTACGACGGGGCCCACGACGAGGAAAGCCAGTACCGCGCCATCAAAGAGGTTGAACCGTTCCTGGCCGACGAGGCCTTGGTCCTGGTCGATGATTGGCGCTTCGCGCCCGACTCGCAATCCTACGCGCAGGCGGGCACCCTCCGTGCGGTGGGCGATTCTACCCACGCCTGGCAACTCCTCTACGACCTGCCCGCCCGCTGCAACGGCGACCTCGCCATGTGGTGGAACGGCGTCGGCGTGCTGGCGTTCCAGCGAGTCGCTGATGAGGTGACGCAAGCCGAGTCGGCCGCTGTCTAGACCCAGCCGCATTCCGCAAGACCCAAGACTCCTCAACAACACCGCATTCTCCGCCCACAATGGCTTCCGTAGCGCCCGGCTTCCACGCCGGGCGTCTTCGGAGCCAAAAGGACAGCTGTTCCGGAAGGGGGGCGCTGCCGACGAGAGCGACCTGGCTCAACTCAAAAACGCTCCGTGAGCGCCGGAGTTCTCGCCGGAGGTGTGAAGAGCCGGCAAGGATGCCGGCGCTCCTGGCAGCGCTCCTGGTAGCGCCCGGCTTCCACGCCGGGCGTCTTCGCCTGCACGCTGTCCGCTTTTCCCGCGTCGGCTAGTCTATAGTAGTAAACGACGGAGCCGATACCATGGCAAGCACCCAAACCGATTTGCACTTGATCCAACAGACCCTCCAGGGCAAACGAGAGAGTTTCGGGATTCTCGTGTCGCGGTACTTCTCCCTCGTCTATGGAATCGCCTTGTCGTACACAGGCAACGCCGGGGATGCGGAAGACATCTCCCAAGAGAGCTTCTTGCGGGCCTACCGTTCGCTGGATACGCTGCGCGACGCGGATAAGTTCCGGGCGTGGCTCGCGCGGATCGCACGCAACGAATGCCACACATGGCGTGCACGCAATCCCAGGCGCGAGGTGGGAGTCGAAGTGCGCGCCCACGATGAACCAGCTGTATCGCCTGAGCACGAGCGGCAAGAACTCTTTGACTTTCTGTGGAAAGAAATCCGATGTCTGGATGAAGCTTCCCGCGAGATTCTTGTCCTTTATTACTTCCACGGCAGAAACACGCGAGACTTGGCAACGCAACTGGACATCTCGCCAGACGCGGCGGAGAAGCGGCTCCAGCGCGCCCGCCAGCAGCTCGGCGAGCGAATGTCCGATCACTTGGACGAAGCCCTCAAACCTCATCTTCCTAGCCGCGACAAGGCGCAACGCACGGCCCAGGCCGTATTGGCGGTTCCCGTGGTGTGGAATGCGGCTCAGATTGCGCCGCTGGCGGGCGCCGGGGCCGCCGCGAGCGGCGTCTGGCCTTTGAGCGCCTATGTTCTGCTTGCGGCCGTGGCGGCGCTGTCAGGGCTTACTTGGTTTACCTTCACGCGAACCGAACTCGGGCAAGGAGCTGCGGATTCCAGCATTCGGCAACAGGCGCCCAGAGGAACCGAAGCCGCTGAGAACGGCGATGCGGTGACGCCCGGCGCGCAAACACCCGAGACGGGTGCCGATGAGACCCATGCTGGCAAGAACGGCGGCAGTGATACCCCGCCCTATCTGACAGTGGTCGTGACCGAGAAGAACGATCCCTCGTCGCCTATCGCAGGTGTCACCGTGAAGCTTATATCCATGACGCACGAATCTGTGACGGCGAAAACGGACAAGCAGGGAATAGCCCGATTTGACGAATGGGTCTTGGGCGACCTCGGTGTTCTGCTGCAGCACCGAGGTCACCTGAACGCGCGGAGCACGCATACGCTCGGCCAGGCAGGAACGACGCTGCATCTCGAAATGGTGCCCGGCCTCCTCGTCGCGGGCCAGGTGGTGGACGCGCAAACCCGCGAGCCGATTCCCGACTTCGTCCTGGATTTCCTTGAAGGCGATCCGGTGGAGGTTCACGATCCGGAGGGGCGGTTCACCTTTGGCAATATGAGTACGCTGCTCAGCCTCGCCGCTCACGCGGAAGGATATGCCTGGGCTTTCCTTGAGATTGAGCCGGGGGTAGACACAAGCGACCTGACCATAGCTCTTCAACGGCCACAGATTGTACGCGGCCGTGTGCGGGACACCAGCGGGAGTCCTCTTGCAGGAGTCCAAGTAGGAGTTGCGCGCCAATTGGCGTTCGACAAGGATCGCGGCACTCTGCACGAGGTAGCTCAGACAGACTCGGATGGACTGTTTCAGTTCGCGCAGGTTGATCCGCGCGACGATCATGCAGTGCTTGAGCATGAGAACTACGTAGTCGTGACTACCGCGATCCCCAATAGGCCGCCGGCGTGGATTGACGTCGAAATGCGAAGAACCTGCGGTCTTAGGGGAGTCATACGCCTCGCGGGCAAGCCGGTCCAGGGTGCGAAAGTCTTTGGCAACTCTTGGGATTCGAATGTCGCTGAGACCGGTGCGACAGGGTCGTACGCTTTGGAGGGGTTAACACCCGGTGAAAAGACCGTAGTCGCGGAACTCCCGCGACACGCTACTGAATCTGGCCCTAACCAGACGGCGGGCAAGGGGATAAGCCTGGAGGAAGGGCAGCAGGCGACTCTTGACTTCGACTTTGAACCAGCGACATCACGCATCTCGGGACGTGTGACCGTTCGTGGCGCCACGAGCACGGACTACGCCGTGCGTCTGCATTCAGAGCATTCGGGAACCAGCGGCATACAGCGGCGCTATGTGACCGTTTCGCCGGGCGACGAGTTTTGGCTGGAAGATGTCCCCAGCGGTAGGACTGAACTTGCGGTCGAGGTGGACTTCGCCGACGGACCGGAACTCTTTCAGCTTGTGAGTTTCGACGTTCCTCCATTGACCGAGGTCCGGCAGGATTTTGAGTTTGCACCCAGCGCAGCGATTGTAGTTCATGTACAAGGTATTCCCTCGGGATACCAGGCAGACGTCCAACTGTACGGAGAGGGCACATCAGGAGAGGGCGAATCCTGCCGTACGTACCGCTCGCTCGTGTCAGACGGTGACGCCAGCTTTCAACCCCTATTCGCGGGTATATACACCACGGCTTTGCGTTTCAGTTCGCTCACAAGACAGCCGATTGGGGGTATCATAAACAGGCGGACACGCCGTCCGCAGGGTTGGCACAGCCAGTCGCCACGAGAAGTTGCGGGTATGCCGCTGTATATGCTCGACGAGCGATTCTCCCCTGATGCGATTGCCACCGTCGAGGTCGCCGAGAATTCCATCGCGGAAGTAACGCTCATCGCAAGCGAGTAACGCTTCCTGGTGTACGCAAATCGCGTGTATCAGCACTACGACTTGCCAATCCCAGAAATTCCTGTAGGGGTTTCTCCACGGGGACCTGCGCCTGGCACGCGCTGAAGAGCGGCGGCTTGCCGCCGCTCTATTTCAGAGAAAACTCTCTGCGTAGGGCGGGATTTGTTCCCGCCTTCTTACCGGGCGTGGAATCAACTATGGCGCATGGGATGTATGGGGCTGGCCCATCGATGACTATTCACCTTCTTCGAGGCGGCTGGGACAGGGGACTCCTGCACCCGGGACAGGCTTGCGTTTCGCCTCGGCCCACCCCGGTCAGTGGACCTATTCGCCCTTCTGGCCATACCAACGGCGCAGCGGGAATCCAACGGGCTTCGTGCCTTTACGCAATCGCATTTGGGCTTCGTTGCGTCTTGGCGTCTTGGCGAGAGTAATGAACTGGAGCCTTTGGCGAAGACGCCCGGCGTGGAAGCCGGGCGCTACAGGAAGCAACACAACTCAAGGACCTGACGTCCCCTCGGGCTCGCGGGAACCGGCGCTCCCTACTCCTTCACGTTCTGACTCAATTCCGTGAACAGCGCACCGTCGATAGGAAACCCAAGCCCCACAAACCGGCCCCTGAGATCCTCGCCAAAACCATGCGACATGGCCGCTACCATAAGCGTTGCGCGAAACGTCGCGGCCGCGGGCGTGTCTTCAGTCTGCTGGTAACGCTCGTGGAGTCCTTCGTCAAAAGTTTGCAGCAACTCCATCATCCGCTTGAGAGGCGTCCGGTACCCTGCGCGGCTACGCTCGGCGTGCTCAAAAAAGACGTACGTGAGTGTCATGAAGGTCGGGAAGGTCTCGTCCTCCGGTGTTGCGGGGTTGTTCCACGTGGCGAAGGGTTTGTTTCCGGCAAGGTACTTCTCGTAGGAATCGCGAACCAGCTTCATGGAGTCGCGTGCGCTTGCCGCGATCTCGACCGCGAGGTCGGCGGGGATCCCAAACTCCTTGCTGCGCCGGACCAATTCGCTAGCCGTCGCGTGTTGGAAGAGTTGTGCCAGCGTCTCCGAGTAGATGGCGTTTGCCGGACCATCGATCTTTCCGCCATAGCAGAACGCCGCAGGCGTGTTGAGAGTGAAGTTGTGGCCCATTTCGTGGAAGAACGACGAGTAGCCGATCGCGCCAGAAAAGGCGGCATCGCCGGCGCCAAAGGCCACTGGAGACGTGTACCAAAGCGAGTACATGCCCGCGGCCGAAGGATCGCGGAATAACGCCTGCTGGAACGAGCCATCCACACGTGTCACGTCGTCGTTGACGAAATCCATCTGGATCACAGCGGCCACACTCAAGATGTACTCGATATCTTCGCGCGAAAGGATGGTAAATGCGCGATCGTCAAATCCACCCAGGCTGGAGGGAATGCCGTAGCCGGGCAGTCTGCTCTCCACGCCTTCGCTGGTCTGCGGAATCCGCACACGAAGCGCTCCGGGAAGTTCCTTCTGCTCGATCTTTGGCGGCACGAAACGCACGACGGCCAGAGTAGTGTCCGTTGCGTTGTGCCCGTAGTGGGCCGTGACCGAAATGACATAGTTCCCGTCGCGCACCATATAGGTGTGCAGCGCGGGAAAGAATGTATCGTCACTGACACCGTCGCCCCAATCGAAGGTGAAGGGTATGGAAGGAGCGGCGAGGTCAACGCCCTGAACTCGGACAATGCCGGTTATTCGATCCGCCTCAGCTACGTGCGCGGAAAGCGTCGGAAGTTTTCCGTAGAGCACATCACGGTAGTCGATTTGTTGACCAGTGGCGGCGGTGAAGCCCACGGCAAACACAAGCACAAGGAATGTCCTGTGCTGTGAGGCGAGTGGCCACATCGTGTTCGTCATCGCACGACCTTGGCGCGCAGTTTCTCGAAGGTGATCCAGAAGCGGCGCAGGCGGTCCTGGGTCCGCTCGTCGAACTGGGCGTTGGCGTAGGCGGCGCGGACGTAAAGGTCGGTCAGCTCGAAGGCCTCTTCGCGAAGGGAGTTGAGTTCTTTCGGCAGGGAGTCGATGAACTCGTAGGGGGTCTGGTCAATCTTGCGGGGAACGCCGAGGTCGTAGGCCAGCGCGCACAGCGCGTCGTAACAGCCTTCAATCATGGCGCGGGTGCTGAGGGTCCCCGCCTTGGCCATGGGGTTTTCGATCTTCGCGGACATGGACAGGTTCCGGTCGATGCGGGGACGCCGGCGCCGGAACCTAGGCAGTTCGGGCACGCGGGTGATGCGCTCGAGGAAACGGTCGAGGCGATCGAAGAAACGTCGCACAAATCCGGGAAACACGTCACGATTGCGCCCGATATACGCCGCGATGACGCCGGCCCCGCGCAGCAGCGCAAACATGAAGAAGAGCCCAAAACAAACCAACACGCCCGCTCCGATGTACTCGACGACGTGATTCTGTTGCACGATATCGACCGCGGGGGTGACGACCGATTGGAGTTGGAATGTCGAGCCGCGGTTCCAGGGGTCGTACTCATGTTTTTCGACGTGCGCGATCGGTGGCAAGCTGGGGCGAGGCAGCACCGCCGCGCCGAATAACACCATTACCACCATCACGCTGCCGAGTCCAATCCAGAAAGGTCCAAGCGTACCCGGCAACCTCACGCGCCGCGCGCGGAAATAGTCGCGCAGTCCCGCCAAGCTTGACAGCATCAAGAGCGACAGCGCCGAAAGCGTGTAGCAGGCGAGGTAGAAGTGGCCCGCGAGCAGCATGGATTGGCCCCCGTGCTGCACCACGCGCTGGCCGAGCGCGAACGCAATCATGACCGGTACGGAGAAGTAGAGGATCGAGATGCCGGGATGCCGCTTCGACAGGCGCTGCGTGGCGTCATAGACCGGCTTGGGTCCCTTCTTCAAGGGTTTCTTCCATTCCGTGGGATCAATTGCGTCCAACGTGGTGTCCGGAATGAGCGTGGCGGGCTTACGCTCCACTTTCTCCTTGAAGCGGCGTACGGTGCCCGTGAGGATGCCGATGTCGCCCGCGGTGTAGTTCTCATCGACGCAGCACTCGTGCGTGAGCCGGTTCGCCAGCCACCAGATGAACATCACCACGGTGAGGTTGAACGCGAGGGCCACTCCGGGCTTGTTCATGAATGTGCCGCCGACCGAGCCCACGTCGTAGGCGGTGGTCGTCGCAAGAGTATACAGCGTGATGGCGCCCGCCAGCGCGATGAAATACATGATGGATTCTTCCTTGCCATCGCGCGCGATCAGGCGGTTTAGCGCGACCACGCCGAGGATGTAGAAGAACGCCACCATGCGCAGATTGAAATCGTGGACTTCTGTGTACACGAAGCGAACATCGAGCAGGAAGAACACGACCGACGCGACCATGATGAGGATCATGAACGGGGTCAGGAATTCGAGGAGCCAGTCCGTGGGCGAACGGCGCTGGTACGGCTTGGGGCCTTGCGGGCCTCCGCCTGTCAGCGATTTGAAATCGGTCGCCACGGGCGCCTTGGTCACGTGGCGCTCGGTCGTCGGCGCGGCGGTGAGCGACGCGAAGTCAGTCGCCTCCTCGGCCATCAGCGAGTGAAAATCCGTGGCCGGGGCCTGCGCCTTGCCGCGCTGCTCACCGCCCGATTCGGGCGGGCGATATCTCGTGGAGTTGCCGTTCATGTTCGATGTGTATCAGGTTGATCTCGTGAGTCATCAACAGAGAGGCAGCCTTCTGGTAGGAGGCCGGGTTCTTAATCAGAAACGCGGTCACGGCGAAGCCCGAGAGTTTCATCTGCCCAAGCAGCAGCGCCAAGTCTTCCGTTACCTGCGGTACGATGGGGAGCAGCGCGGCGTCGTGCGGCAGGCGACGAAACTCGGAGAGGATGAGCTGGCCCACGTCGAGGCCGTCCGTCGGCAGCACACGCGCCAAATTCTCGACGATCAGCATCGCCTGTACCGGACTGCGCCGCGTGGGCACCGTCAGCGGGTTCAGGCGGTCGGAAATGTCTTCCCCCACGATGTTGCCTTCCGCCTCTTTACGGGAAAGCGACTCTCGCGCCTCGACATCGTAGCGCGCAACCTCTGCGGCGTCGCGTGCGTTTGTCAACAGGCCCACCTGTTCGCCCGAAGATTGCAGCAGATACGCGAAGGAAGCGGCCGCGGTGATGGCCAGTTCCATGCGTTCCGGGCCGTCCTCGCCCTGGTACCATGCGCCAAACAGATCGAGGATAAGCGTCGCCCCAAGCACATTCGACGGTTCGGACTGTTTCACATACAGTTCGCCCGTGCGGGCGGAGGCCTTCCAGTGAATGCGATTCAAGGGGTCGCCGCGCACGTATTCACGCAGCCCGGAGATGCGAGTGGGATCCTCGTAGACGCGATTGCTGATGCGCACAGGTCCTTGCGGCCGACGCGCGCCGATGTTGAAGGTGTCGATGTAGGCCACAGTGGGCAACACGGAGATGTAGTCTTGCTGCTGACCCGTGCGGAAGCGTTTTTGCAGGCCGAAGAGATCGCCGGATTCCATCAGGAGCGGCCCGATGCGGTGATAACCGCGCCGCGGACACGTTAGCGTGTAGCGTAGGGTGATCGAGCGGCCCGGCATCAGCACCGCGAGCCGCGTCGTGTCGCCCATCCGCGGGAAATCGGCGGGCGCCAGGTCTTCGATGAAGATCCAGGGAATCGGCCAGCCGCGCCGGTTCGTGAGGGTGACTTCCACCTGCGCGTCTTCGCCCTGGCGCAGCGTGGTCTGGCTGATCGTGCGGGTGCAGTCGAGACCGGAAAGCCACGCCACGGATGAAAAGTGCGCAAGGAATACCAACAGCAGAAACGCGTAGACCGCGAAGGCCATGTACGGCGCCTGCGCTAGAAAGGCGACACCCAGCGCGGCCAGCGCCAAGACAAACCATAGCGCGTTCTTCCGGAACTTCTCGCTCATAGGAGACACGATATCCTGTGTCAGGTACGCACGGCAAGCGGGACGGGATGAAGGCGCTGTGCGGAACCTTTGCCGGAGAAAGAAGTGTCATCCACCGATTCAAGAAAAAGACTCGGCACAGGGGTACGGGCGTCTCGCCCGTAATCGGGCAATACACTGCAACGCGGAGGCCTATTCGCGGGAGGCCGTAGGCACCTATGCCCACGGCTCGAACGTTCGAGGATGGCTTCAGTGCGGTCCAAGGTAGACGCGGCTTGTAGCCGCGTTTCTTTGTCTGAATATACGAAGCCCGAGAGACGCG